>CAMBSX010000007.1 GCA_945870655.1 Chthoniobacter flavus
CGCACCATCAACCGCGCGGCCGGACGCTTTCCGGACCATGATCAATGAATGAACAACTTCCCATCGGCCTGAGTTTCGACGACGTCACCATCGTGCCGGGGCGCAGCGGCGTGCTGCCTGCACAGGCCGGACTAGCCACTCATCTGACCCGCGACATCCGCCTCGCTATCCCCGTGGTCTCCGCCGCCATGGACACCGTCTCCGAGGAGCGCCTGGCCATGGCCCTCGCCCGCGAAGGCGGCATCGGCATCATCCACCGCAACTGCCCGCTGGAAAAACAGGTTGCCATGGTCCGCCGGGTCAAGCGGGCCGAGAACATCGTCATCACCCATCCCGAAACCGTCCCCCCCGAGACCACCCTCGGCCAACTCCGCCGACGCATGCGCGAGACCGGCATCGAAGGTTTTCCCGTGGTCGATGGGCAAAATCTCGTGCTCGGCGTGGTGACCCGCCGCGACATCTGGGTCGAGGAAGACGAAAACATTCTGGTGCGCGATGTCATGACCCCGCGCGGCCGGCTCGTCACTGCCCCCCCCGGTTGCACCCAAGCGGAAGCCAAGGCCATCCTCCATCGCCATCGGATCGAAAAACTGCCGCTCCTTGACGCGGATGGGCACCTCGTCGGTCTGATGACCGCCTCGGATATCGTCAAAACCATGCAGCATGGGCAAGCAAGCAAGGATGCCGAAGGACGTCTCCGCGTCGGCGCCGCCATCGGCGTGGGACCGCGCGCACTCGAGGCCGGTGATGCTCTGGTTGAAGCCGGTTGTGACGTTATCGCCATCGATGCCGCGACCGGCCACACCGAATCCATGCTCGCCCAACTCGAAAAGTGCGCCGGTCGCTGGCCAGGGGTTTCTGTTATCGCCGGCAATGTGGTCACCGCGGAGGGAGCAGCAGATCTTATTGCCGCAGGTGCTGCCGCGATCAAAGTCGGCGTCGGCCCCGGCTCGATCTGCACCACGCGGGTCATCGCGGGCGTCGGCACACCGCAATTCTCGGCCATCCGCACGGTTTCCCGCGTCTGCCGCGAACGCGGCATCCCGCTCATCGCCGACGGCGGCATACGCTACTCGGGCGATATCGTTAAAGCCCTCGCGGCCGGAGCGGATGCGGTCATGCTCGGCTCCCTCCTCGCAGGCACCGAAGAAAGCCCGGGCAAACTCGCCCGCTGGCAGGGCCGCACCTTCAAAGAATACCGGGGCATGGGATCGGCTGGAGCTTTAGCCAAAGGGTCCCGCGACCGCTACGGACAGGAAGGCGCCGCCAAATTCGTGCCCGAAGGCGTCGAGGCCCGCATCCCCTACCGCGGAACCCTCGGCGAACTCGTCTTCCATCTCATGGGGGGACTCCGCGCCGGCATGGGCTACGTGGGCGCTTCGAACCTCGAAGAATTGCGCGCCAAAGCCACCTTCATGCAAGTTACCGCCGCCGGTTTGCGGGAAAGCCATCCGCACGATGTCACCATCACCGAAGAGCCGGTCAACTATCACTCGTCCTGATTTCCATGCGCACGCAAATCGCCGTCATCGACTACGGCTCGCAATACTCCCAACTCATCGTCCGCCGCCTGCGCGGGCTCGGTTATTTCGCCAAGCTTTACCTGCCGGGACAATGGGATGACCTCGACCGCCCAGCGGCCGTTGTCCTTTCCGGCGGACCGGCCCGGGTCAACGATCCCGGGGCCCCCGATATTGATTTCGACCGCCTGCAGTCGCTCGGCTGCCCCGTGCTCGGCGTCTGTTACGGCATGCAACTGCTCAACCGGAAATTCGGCGGCACCGTAGCACACTGCGGCGACCGGGAATACGGGCCGGTTACCATGGACGTGCAACGCCCCGATGCCCTGCTCAAGAACCTCCCCGCGCAGAGCACCATCTGGATGAGCCACTCGGACAGCGTCTCCGAGTTGCCGGCCGCCTGCGAAGTGCTCGCGGTCAACCCGCGCGGGACCCCCGTGGCTGTGCGTTGGAACGAGCGCTTCTTCGGCATCCAATTCCATCCAGAGGTCAGCCACACCGAATACGGCACGGAAATCCTCCGCAACTTCCTCGACCTCTGCGGTGAAGCGCCCGCCTTCACCATGGACCGATTCAAGGAGCAGCTCATCGCCGAGACCCGCGAGCAGATCGCCGGGCGCAGGGTGGTCTGCGCGGTTTCGGGCGGCGTCGATTCTACCGTGCTCGCCATGCTGCTCAAAGAAACCGGCGCCGACATCCATCCTATCTTTGTCGACAACGGGCTCCTCCGCCGCGACGAGGGTGACGAGGTTGTTGCGCAATTTGAACGCCTTGGCATCGGTATCGACCGGGTTGATGCGACGGCCCGCTTCCTCGGGCGCCTGGCCGGGATCACTGATCCGGAGGAAAAACGCCGCCGTATTGGCGACGAATTCATTGACGTCTTTTTCAGTCATGCCGGGCAAATCGAGCTCCTCGCCCAAGGGACGCTTTATCCCGATGTGATCGAAAGTGCGACCAGTGGATCCAAAGCTTCGCGGATCAAAACGCATCACAACCGCGTCGACCGCATCCTCGAACTTCAGGCCGAAGGACGCCTCCTCGAACCCTTGGCCGAACTTTTCAAGGATGAAGTCCGCGAACTCGGCACCGCCCTCAATATTCCGCACGACATGCTCCATCGCCACCCCTTCCCCGGCCCCGGACTGGCTGTCCGTGTCGTGGGCGAAATCACCCCCGCGCGACTCGAAGTCTGCCGCGCCGCCGATGCCATTTTCATCGGAGAATTGAAGCGCAGTGGATGGTATGACAAAATTTGGCAGGCCGGTACCGCACTCCTGCCCGTCCGCACCGTCGGAGTAAAGGGCGACGAACGCACCTACGAGGAAGCGGTCAGCCTCCGTGCGGTGACCAGTGTTGACGCCATGACCGCAGACTGGGTCCCGCTGCCGGCAGAGGTGCTGGCCCGTGTCTCCAAGGAGATACTCAACCGCGTCCCCGGTATCAACCGCGTCCTCTACGACGTCTCAACCAAACCTCCCGCCGGTATCGAGTGGGAATAGTCGGGGCGCGCCCCGCCTCCATCCAAGCTTTGATCTCTCAGGGCGACGACGTCCCCGACCCGCCGAAATTGAAGTCCACCTGCGGCGCCTGATCCGCCCCTGCCCGCGCCGCGAAATACGGACGTTCCTTGAACCCGAGAAACCCCGAATAGATGACCGTGGGGAACTGCTTGGCCGCTGTATTGTATTGCTGCACAGATTCGTTGAACTTGCGCCGCTCCACCGTGATGCGGTTCTCCGTGCCCTCGAGTTGCGCCTGCAAATCACGGAAATTCGCGTTGGCTTTGATGTCCGGATAACGTTCCACCGTAACGAGCAGGCGCGAGAGCGCCGAGGAGAGTTGGTCCTGCGTCTGCTGGAATGCCGCCATGGCTTCCGGCGTGGCCGGCGGGGAATTTGGATCCACGCTGATTTTGCTCACTTGCTGACGTGCTTGGATAACCTGCGTTAGCGTTTCTTTTTCGAAGCTGGCCGCACCTTCGACCGTTTTGACCAGATTCGGCACGAGATCCGCCCGGCGCTGGTAGACATTTTCCACGTCCGCCCAACTGCTGTCGGTCTGCTGCTTCAGGCTGACGAGACGATTGTAGCCGCAACCGGTGAGTAGGCCGGACGCAACCAACAACGCGACAAACGGAAGGGATCGGTAAGTTTTCATGCCAATGGGCTGTATCGCGTAGCAAACCCGGCAAAACGAGCGAAATTTTCGCCTCCACCCCTCCTCGGAAACACGGGGCAGTTCAACTGGTGCCACGTTCCGCTTGGGCCGGTATGGCGAACGGGTAGCCGCAGCGGCAGAGGGGCAAAATGTTGCTCGGGATGGATTTTATGTTCCATTGCTGCCAAACAAGACGGGATGACCGGAGCGGGAAAAATCAGGCCATGGTGGACCTGGGGCCTTTTTGTCGCCGTGGTCACCGCGCTTGTCTTCCTGCCGGCCATCCGGTTTCCGTTCTTCCCGTTTTGGGATGACGACATCCATGTGCACGCCAACCCACACATTACCGAGCTTTCCTGGCGCAGCATCGGGGCCTTTTGGTCGGGACCATGGCAGCAACTCTACATCCCGCTCACTTATTCCACCTGGGCCGGCCTGGCGGCTTTGTCGCGCTGGACAGACGGTTTGCCGGTTTCCTCCGGCGCGCTCAATGCTGCTTGGTTCCATGGGGCCAACGTGCTCGGGCACACGATTTCGGCCGTGCTCGCTTTCCTCCTCCTGCGGCGACTGACGGGGAAATTCTGCGTTGGCGCTCCGGGGCAACGGCTGGATTTGGCCTCCGCTCTTGGCGCCTTGTTCTTCGCCCTGCACCCCCTCCAAGTCGAACCTGTGGCTTGGATCTCCGGGCTACGCGATGTGCTCGGCGGATGCCTCGGACTGGCTTCTCTCGTCGTGCTCTTTGGGGGAGAACGTCCGGGGCCGCCGCGCTGGACCGCAGCTACCCTGCTCTTTCTTGCTTCCTTGGCGGCGAAGCCCGCTGGTGTTGCCCTGCCCCTCGTCGCCGGCGTGCTAGCCGTCATGCCGTTCCGCTGGTCGGGACGGCAAATCGCTTTTTCGCTCGGACCATGGCTGGTCATTGGCATGCTGTGGGTTGTCCTGACCAGCAGCGCGCAATGGGCGGCGGAGCTCGCCGTCGGCCTCGTGCCCGTCTGGACGCGTCCGCTGGTCGCCGGTGACGCCTTGGCTTTCTACCTGGCCAAAACTTTGTGGCCATCCGGACTGGCTGCCGACTACGGACGCTCCCCCGACCTTGTGCTCGCGACAGGTTGGCTTTGGTGGGTATGGCTGGGTCCGGTGGCGCTTGCCGTGCTGCTCGGCGCCGTGAAGCAGCTGCGCATCTATCTTGTGCCCCTCCTAGTTTTCGCCGCCGCACTGCTCCCGACCTTGGGGTTGGTGCCGTTCAATTTCCAAGTCGTTAGCACGGTGGCCGACCGCTACGCCTACCTCGCCCTCCTCGGACCGGCCTTGGCTCTGTCCTTGATCGTGGCCCGCTCTCCGGCGCTCCCGGCTACCGTGTGGGCCGTGCTCACGGTTACGGCACTCCTCTTCTGCACGGTGCAACGACTGCCGCTTTGGTCGGAAGATGTGAAACTCTTTGCCGCCACGCTGGAAGTGAACCCCCAAAGCTGGAAAGCGATGCACAATTACGCATCGGCTCTGGACGATCGCGGACGCACCGCGGAGGCCGCGGAACGCATGCGGGAAGTCATTGCCCAGCGGCCCGACAGTGCCGAGGCCTATAACGACCTGGCCGTCATGGAGTGGAAACTCGGACGGCGGCCTAGAGCGGTTGCCCTCATGCGGCGGTCGGTCATGCTTCGGCCCACACCGGGGTCCGCGCGCAATCTCGCGGTCATGGAGGAGGAAATCGGCAATCCGGCCGGACGAGCCGAGGCGTGGCAACTTCTCCAGCAGTTGCCGACGCCGGGGAGCAACTGAACTTTACGCGGCGCCCCGAGGAGGCTGGATGGGGGCTTGAATCTCCCTCCATGCTTTGGTCAAGAAAGCGGTGTCACCCCGCCGATCGGCGCGCTAAAAGGAAGGCGTGGCTGCCAAACAAAGCTATCCGAGGCTGGTTATCGATGCTGGAAATTCCGCGGTGAAATTCGCCATGGTGACACGGCCCGGAGAGAAGCCGCAGAGTGTGGGCATGGTTGCCACCGCAAAACTCACTGCGACCCGGGTGCGCGCCATCTGTCGCCAAACCCGCGCCCTCAGCGCGGTGGCCTCGAGCGTCGTGCCCCGCATCACCACCATCCTCCGCACAAGCTGCCCGTCCGTTTCATTGGTCCAAACTTCGTCGCTCCTCAACTTCCGGACGGATGTCGATCGGCGCACGGTCGGCGCCGATCGCCTGGCCAATATCGCGGAGGCAGTGCGGCGGTTTGGCAAGAACGTGATTGTGGCGGATTTTGGCACGGCCGCGACCTTCGATGTGCTCGACGGACGCGGATGGTTCATCGGCGGCGCCATCGCTCCGGGTTTGGCCACCTTGGGGCAGGCTCTGTCCGAGAGGGGAGCGCAGCTGCCGGCCGTCTACCCCGAGGCGCCGCGCACATTAATTGGAAAAAACACGCAGGACGCCCTGCGCGCTGGCATCTGCGGCGGTTATGCGGGATTGGTCGAACATTTGTTGGAAAAGCTCGGCGCCAGACAGAGACGCGTTGTCTTCACCGGCGGGGATTCCCGCGCGGTGGCCAAACTGATCGCGCGAAAAGTCATGATTGACCCGATTTGGACGCTGGGAGGCATTGCGGTTTTGGGTGCCTTGAACATCCGCGAATCAAGCAAATAAGGGCTTTGCGGGGCGATTCACCTTGCCGCGAGGGACGGTAGCGCTAACTTGAAACAAGCCGGCGGCGCGGAAAACCGGACGTTGCGGCGACAGAAATTATGGCCAACGCAATGGTGATCGGAATGGGCGGGGTGGGATCCGTCATCGCCCAAAGACTGCACGAATACGACTGCATCGACCGGATCGTTTGCGCCGACCGCGACACCGTCTTCGCCGAGCAGCTTTCCAAGCGAATTCCGAACAACCGCTTTATCGTGGTCAAGGCCGACGCCATGGACGTGAAAGGCACGACGGCATTGATGAAAAAGCACAAGGTCAAGGTGACCTGCAACGCGGCGGTCTGCGCGACCAATCACTCGGTCCTCACCGCCTGCGCCGAGGCCGGTTCGCACTACCTCGACATGGCGGCCGACATCTACGCCCCACCCGGGGCGCGCCGCACGTCGAAGAATTCTTTCGACACCGAGATCGAAGCTTTCAATGAAATCTTCGAGGAAAGGAAACTCGCCGGCATCCTCTGCATGGGCATGGATCCGGGTGCAGTGAACATCTTCGCGCGCTGGGCGATGGACCGCCTCGACACAGCAACGAGCATCCGCGTGCTCGACGCGGACAACGCGGAGGTCAAAGGCTACCGATTCGCCGTCCTTTTTTCTCCGGAAACCTTTTTCGAGGAACTTGGGGCGGTGCCTTACTTTGTCAAAAACGGCAAGGTGACGGCGGGGAAACCCCTCGAATCGGAATTCGAGTGGATCCGATTTCCCGAACCGATCGGCCTGCAGCCGACCTACGCGGTCGCACACGAGGAGGGGGTGAGCTTGGGGATCTATCCACCGTTTGTGCAGAAAGGCGTGCGCTACTCGGTCTTCAAATACAGCGTAAGCGACAAGGTCGTACACCTTTCAAAGTCCCTCGCCTTGCTCGATCTTGACACGTGGAAAAAAGT
Organism: Chthoniobacter flavus; assembly: GCA_945870655.1. GTDB lineage: Bacteria > Verrucomicrobiota > Verrucomicrobiia > Chthoniobacterales > JACTMZ01 > JACTMZ01. The sequence goes on from CAMBSX010000007.1 coordinate 7,262, forward strand.
GAAGGTTGACGGTGTCGAGGTCTCGCCCGTGCGGGTGGCCACCCATGCCTTGCCCAAACCGGCGCAGTTGGGTCCGACCGTCGACGGCTATTCGTGCGTCGGTACCGAAGTGCGGGGGACGCTCGGTCGGCGGCGCGTCGAGTATTTCATCTACACGATGGACAACCACCGTGACTGCTACGAGAAATACGGCTATTCGCTCACTTTGGTGCAGACCGGCATACCGCCCGCACTGACCGCGCGCCTGCTCATCGAGGGCAAGATCAAGGAACGCGGGGTGATGATGCCAGAAGCGCTGCAACCGGATGAATTGATGACCCACTTCAGCCACGAAGGCCTCCCCATTTTTGTCGAAAAGCGCGAGACCGAGCGGATATGAAACCCCGCCCCTTTCTTCTCGGCGATCGTCCCGTCCACACGGAGGAAACGGTGGCGGTGCACAATCCTTACGACGGTGCATTGGTCGACGAAGTCTGCATGGCCGGCACGCATGAAATCGGTGAAGTGCTGGACTTGGCCGCGCGCTCCTTTGAAGAAGCGCGCCGGGCCGCGCCGGTCGAACGGTCACGTTTGCTCCGCCGGATCGCGGACACCATCGGCCGGCGGTCCGAGGAATTCGTCGAGTTGCTCATCGCCGAAGCCGGAAAACCCGCGACCTTGGCCAAGATCGAAGTGCAACGGGCGCAGTCCACTTTTGAGTTGGCGGCGGCGGAAGCACTGGAACCGAACGGACATCCGATCGAGATGGGGGCAACTCTCGCCGGGGTGGGACATTCCGGCCTGGCGCGACGCTTCCCTCTTGGTGTCATTCTCGGCATCACGCCATTCAATTTCCCGCTCAACTTGGTGGCCCACAAGGTCGCCCCGTGCCTCGCGACGGGAAACACCATGATTCTCAAGCCCGCCATGAAGACACCGCTCTGTGCTTTGCTCCTTGGTGAGGTCCTCGCGGAATGCGGGGCACCGGCTGGTCAAGTCTCGTTCCTGCCTTTCGGCCACCAACACGTCGGTCCCATGCTGCGGGATCCCCGAGTGAAAATGCTTTCCTTCACCGGCGGGGTCGAAGTCGGGTGGAAGCTCAAGTCCGAAGCGGTGAAGCAAAAAATCACCCTCGAACTCGGCGGCAATGCCGCCTGCGTGGTCGAGCCCGATTCCGATTGGCGCCGGCACGCTGCAAAAATGGCAGTTGGTGCCTTCGCCTACGCAGGGCAGTCATGCATCAGCGTGCAAAGGATCTTTGTGCATGAATCGACTTACGGCGAGTTCAGAGAAGCATTCCTTGACCAAGTGCGCGAGAAAGCGGTGGCCGGGGACCCGCGCGACGCCAAGACACTGGTCGGTCCGATGATCACCAAGGCAGCGCTGGACAAGGTTGTTGCCTGGGTCAAAGACGCTGTGTCACGCGGGGCCAAGCTGCTCACCCCGCTCACAGTCGACGGCCAGATACTACATCCCGTTGTTCTGGAGAGCGTGCCACGCGAGGCGGCGATCGCCTGCGAGGAGGCGTTTGCCCCGGTCGTGGTACTGGAATCCTACCGGACCTTCGCCGACGGCCTCGCTGCGGTGAACGACTCGAAATTCGGGCTGCAAGCGGGCGTCTTCACCGGGGATTTGGCGAAGATTTACCAGGCTTACGATGCGCTCGAGGTAGGTGGAGTCCTGATCAACCAGGTCCCGACCTTCCGCACCGAGAACATGCCTTACGGCGGGGTCAAAGACAGCGGGTTCGGTCGCGAGGGAGTGCCCTACGCCATGGAGGACATGACCGAAATCAAATCGCTAATCATCAACGAACGCGGGATCTGACCGCGCATGCTCAACGTCGTCCTGGTCGAGCCTGAAATCCCGCAGAATACGGGCAATATTGCCCGAACCTGTCTCGCGGCCGGCGCACGGCTGCACTTGGTCGAGCCGCTCGGCTTCGACCTTGACGGCGCGGCCCTGCGGCGGGCGGGGATGGATTATTGGGACAAATGCGACGTACACCGTTGGCCGTCACTCGATACCCTGCGGACCGAGGCCGGGCCCGCGCGGTTCTTCTGCCTGACTTCGAAAGCGACGAGACCCTATTGGGACGCCCGGTTTGCCCATGGCGACTATTTGCTCTTCGGTCGCGAGACCCGCGGACTGCCGGAGAGCCTACTCGCCAAAGAAAAAGAGCATCTTCTGACCATTCCCATGGAGCCAGCCGCCCGGAGCCTGAACCTCGCCACCTCGGTTGGGATTGTGCTTTACGAGGCGCGCAGGCAAATTGCTCCACGGTGAGAGACGCCAACGCGTCGCCTTTCCCGGAAATCAGCTTTCAGCGACTCAACGACGAAACGAGGCCCATGTGGACCCAAAAAAAACACAACCAGTGAGCAGTGAGTCCGCCGGGGCACCGAAAAAGCGCGTGCTCTTCATCTGCAGCGGCAATTACTACCGGAGCCGGTTGGCCGAGATTCTTTTCAACCATGAAGCGGCTGCCGCCGGTTTGGCTTGGGAGTCGGGGTCTCGCGGCTTGCTCAAGGCACGCGAATTGAAGGGCATGTCCGGGCACACCACCGCCTACCTTAAGGAAGCCGAACTAAGCCACCTGACGGTGGAACCACGCGACCCGATCCCCATCGATGTGGAGGACCTGACGAGTTCCGATCTCGTCGTTGCGATGTGCCGCGAGGAACACCAACCGATGATCGAGCAAAAGTTCCTCTCGCTGGCCAAGGCATTGCACAAAGCGGGGCGGATCCGCTTCTGGAATGTCTACGATGTTCCGGCACGCCCCCATGCGCTCGTTCGCCTGCTTGGGGGTGGTCACAAAGGACCCAGTCAGCCCGCCGGTAGCGGCACGGAACACATCTCCTTGGCGGTCAAAGAATTGGTCCGGGAGTTGGCCCAGCCTTAATTCTGCAGATATGATATAGAATAATCGTATCAAACTGGCTTCAGACCATTTTCTACTCGCCAAGAGGGGAAAAGCCTGTAGGTTATTTGATTATGCCAATTCAGAGAAAAAGCGCTTTTTCCCGTCGATTGCCGGATTTGGTCACCGAGGAATTGGTCGGTGTACTTTCCAAGAAGACCTCCTTTGAGTTCAAGCAACTCTTCGACTTGGTCCACGAAAAGCTGCGCAAGCGCAACGCAGCCAGCGGAGGGGAAGAAATGCTGCGCCTGCGTGCTTACGAGAAGCTGCAAAATTTGGTTTCCCGCGGCATGGTCAAGAAGACCGGCAAGAAGTACCGGGGACTCGCATCTTTGGCCAACGCCCTGGAGCCGGCTGACGCGCCGGTCCGCTGACGGTCCTCGCCCCGCATGCTCACCGAGCAATACCTGCCGCTGGCCATCCACGTCGCCGTGGCCATCGGCTTGTCGGTCTCTATTTTTGCCGCCAGCCTTCTGCTCGGCCGGGCCGGCAAACGGACGCCGGCCAAAGACATGGCCTACGAGTGCGGCATGCCCGTTAGGGAAGCAGCCAGCCCGCGGTTCAGTGTGAAGTTCTATCTTGTGGCCATGCTCTTCATCCTCTTCGATATCGAGATCGTCTTCATGTATCCTTGGGCCGTCGTCTACCGCGACTTTTTGGCCCAACAGGGAAGCATCATCTTCTGGAGCATGGGAGGTTTTGTCGCCGTGCTGACTGTCGGCTACATTTACGCCATCAAAAAAGGCGCGTTGGACTGGCGTAGTTAGGGCTGTCCGGGTCTTTCTGCATCTGTCGTGCGATGCCGCCGCACTCGGACCAGTGCGAGCGCCCCGCGTGACGGTATAGTCTGGCTCCAACCTCAAGGTTCGGGTCAAAGCATCCTGCCCAGCTTCCCAGCCAGAAAATCCGACTCTTCCGGGGCCAGATCGAAAGGCGGGGCTAAGGATAGCACGTTGCCATGCCGGCCCCCGGCGAGGAGCAAAATTCCTTCCTGCAAAGCCTCCGTCACACAATGCGCGGCCAAGGCTTGATCCGGCGAACCATCGGCCCGAATGATTTCCATCCCGACCAACAAACCCGCCCCGCGCACATCGCCGAGCGTCCCCGCCGGAATTTTCTGCAAGGCCGTCCGCAAGTGCCGTCCAGCCGCCAGCACCTTGGCCGCCGTCTCCGGTCGCGCGTGCTCCCGCAAGGCGGCAATAGCCATGGCACAGCCCAGCGGGTTGCCGAGAAACGTGCTAGTGTGCAGCGCCTCCCCAACCGACTCTGGCCATGCGTCCATCACGGAAGCGCGACCGACACAGGCAGACAGGGGAAATCCGGAGGTCAGTGCTTTGCCCAGACAAATGAGATCGGGAACAACCTCGGAATGCTCGCACGCAAAAAGCCGCCCGGTGCGGTTCAGTCCGGTATAAATCTCATCGGCCACGAGGAGGATATTTTCCCCGTCACAGAGCCGCCGGAGCAACTGTAGAAAATCACGCGGCGGCACAATGTCCCCTCCCCGGCCTTGGATCGGCTCGACCAAAATGGCCCCGATCTCACCCTTGCTTAGTTCGATGAGAATGCGCCTTTCCAGGTCGTCGAGACAGCCGGTGCTGCAATGGGGAAACTCCCCGCCCTCGAGGGCAAAGACACCACCGTGCCCGAGCGGACACCGGAAACAGTACGGATACGGTACACTCACCGCGAATCCACCGAGTTGCGCGGCGAAGGGTGTGCGGAAAAATTCCAGGGCCGATACCTCGAGCGCTCCGTAGCCGAGTCCATGATAAGCCCCGGCGAAGACGAGTACACCCGGCTTGCCGCTGTGGAGCACGGCCGTTTTCAGAGCAGCCTCGATCGCATCCGACCCCGAATTGCCGAGGATCACTTTGCCGCGACCCGCACCCCACCGCTCAAAAGTAAGCTCGCTGAGCATTTCGCACAGTTCGACCTTTGCTTCGGCCGGATGCACATCTCCCATGGCATGCAGGAGTTTTCGCGCCTGGCCCGCAAGAGCCTCTCGCACTGGGATCGACGAATGACCCAACCCCGCCACTCCGAAGCCGGAAGTAAAATCGAGAAAGCGGTTGCCGTCCGCGTCCCACACATTAACCCCGTCGGCCCTCTCCCAGAAAACAGGCCACCTTTCGCCGAGCAGTGTCACATTGCGCGACTCGACCCGCCGCAGACGCGCGGCCAGTTCGCGCGAGCGTGGCCCGGGGATTTCCGTGCGCAGCTCAGGAAACATAGGCAGACGCTAAACCTTTCACTATCATAGCGCTAACACCTTCCGCCCGCACTGTCAGGCACCTGTTGCCCGCGGGCAATTCATCTTGCCATGTGGGCCTCCGTTGGTACCGTGGCGGGTCAAGGCGCATGACACTGTCGAGTTTGCTCACAGTCGGGGAAATTATTCCCGAGATGAAAACAACGGAGCGATGGCCGGCGATCACCGAGATCGTCGACCTGCTCGTTTCGACGCAACGTATTGAACCGCAATACCGGGAGAGCGTTTTGGACGCCTTAAAACAGCGCGAGGAAACGATGAGCACCGGCATCGGGTTCGGCATCGCCATCCCGCATGCCTCGTCGGAGCACGTCACCGAGGTGGTGGCCGCCTTCGGCCGGTCGCCCTCGGGCATCGAATTCGACTCGCTCGACAACGAGCTTGTCCATTTTATTGTTCTCTTTGTTGTCCCCCGCGACCAATTCCAAGTCCACCTGCGCACTCTTGCCGCCATCGCCAAATTCCTCAACGACCGCACGGTGCGCGAGGAATTGGCGGCTGCGCCCGACGCGCAGGCCATTTTGCAAGTTTTCGCCAGCCGCGGCGGTCATCGCTGAATGAGCGCCACGCCGCAGGCCGTGCTGACCAAGCGGCTGCATGCGGCGCTCGTCGCCTGCGGCCTGCCTCCCGAGCGCGGCGAGGTCACCGCGGCAGCCGACACGCGTTTCGGGGACTACCAAGCCAACGCCGCCATGGTCTTGGCCAAGGAAGCCAAAAGCAACCCGCGCGTCCTCGCGGCAAAGATCGCCGACTATTTCGAAGCTGGAGACATTTGCGAGAAGCCGGAAATTGCCGGCCCGGGCTTTCTCAACTTCCGCCTCAAGCCGCCTTGGGTCTCCCGGCAACTCCGGGATTTGGCGGGTGATGCCCGTTGCGGCGTGCCGGCCACCACGAATCCGCTCCGCATCATCATCGACTTCAGCTCACCCAACATCGCCAAACCGATGCACATCGGGCACATCCGCAGCACGGTCCTGGGCGATGCGCTGGCCCGGATCGCACGGTTTGCCGGCCACGAAGTCGTGACCGACAACCATCTGGGCGACTGGGGCACGCAATTCGGCAAAGTCCTTTACGGTTGGAAGCATCTTCTCGACCGCCGTGCGCTGGAACAAGACCCGATCGCGGAAATGACGCGTCTCTACCGCGAGGTCAACACGCTTGAGCAGACCGACCCCGCCGTGCACAAAGCGGCGCGGGAAGAACTGGTCAAACTGCAACAAGGCGATGCCGAAAACCGCGCCATCTGGCAGCAACTCGTCGATTTATCCTGGGCCGAGTTCGGAGAAATCTACGAGAAACTCGGGGTCGCTTTCGACGAACGCTTGGGGGAAAGCTTCTACGATCCGGTACTGGCCAACCTGGTCGACAAACTTCTCTCCACCGGGACGGCGCAAGTCAGCGAGGGGGCTGTCTGCATTTTCTTTCCGGATGTCCCGGCTCTCGCCGAAAAACCCTGCCTCATTCGCAAAAGCGACGGGGGGTTCCTCTATGCCACCACCGACCTCGCCACGATCGAATACCGTACCGAGCGTTGGAACCCGCACGCCATCTGGTATGTGACCGGTGCCCCGCAGCAACTGCACTTCCAGCAAGTTTTTGCCGCCGCCAAGCGCATGGGGATGGGCACAAGACTCGATCATATCGCCTTCGGCAGCATTCTCGGTGAGGACCACAAGCTCATGAAGACGCGCTCGGGGGACAATGTCCCGCTGCGCGACGTGATCGACGAGGCCGTCAGCCGGGCGCGGGCCATGATTGAAGAGAAGAATCCGGAGCTGCCCGCCGGGGAAAAGGACCACATCGCGCACGTCGTGGGACTCGGTGCGGTCAAGTACGGCGAACTCTCCCAGCACAGGATGAGCGACTACGTCTTTTCCTGGTCCAAGATGCTCTCCTTGCAGGGCAACACTGCTCCCTACTTGCAAAACGCCTACGTGCGGGTGCGGTCGATCTTCCGCAAGCTGGGCGGAGAGCTCGGAAGCGTGCGGGACGTTGTCCTCACGGAGCCGGCCGAACTTGCCCTGGCCAAAAAACTGCTCCAATTCGGCGAAATTGTCCCTTTGGTCCTCCACGACTTCAGACCGAATCTTCTGGCCAACCATCTCTTCGAGACGGCCAATGCCTTTCATGCCTTCTATGAGGCCTGCCCGGTCCTCAAATCGGAGGGGGTGAGGCAGCACTCCCGCCTCGTCCTCTGCGAGGCCACCGCCCGGGTGCTCAAACAAGGGCTCGATCTTCTCGGTGTGCAGGTGCCCGAAAGGATGTGAAGTTGGTTCGCGGGGCTCCACCTCCCCGCGAGGGGCAAAGATCAAGGCAAGGGAACCTGGCCGCCGGAGCAACCTGCCCATGCAGGTCAAAGAGCCCGGCATCGCCCTTGCCTTACCGGCCACGGCTGCGCGCCGCGATATCCATCCAAAGGGCCTGACGGAAAAACGGGGCACGGCGGTGGCGGAATCCCCACCAACCGGCCGCAATGGCCAGCTTACGCAGTTCGGGAAAAGAAAAGGCACGCTCCGCGGAAAGACGTGCGTCATGTTTGGTCATGGCTTCGCGGTAAATAAGCCCGGTCACGGCGAAGATTCCGGCCTGGGCCATGCGCGAACGACGCAGATCGGTGACCAAGGCCACCCCCTTGGTCAGTTCGCGGCAGCGGCGCAGCAAGCGGATGGCATCGCTTTCATCAAGGTGATGCAATACCAAGTTGCAAAGCACGACATCGAAGAGGTCCCCTTCGGCGAAACGGAGAAAGTCTGCACGCACGTAACGGATCTCGGGAAAACCGCGGGAAAGCTTTTCCGCAATCTGCAATGTCGGTTGCTGCCGGTCCACCGCCGTAACCATGACGGGACAACCGACTTCCCGGGCTCGTTTAACCAAGGTGCGCGGAATATCACCGGCCCCGGTGCCAAGGTCGAGCACTCTGAGCGGTTGGCCCCGGGCAAGAACCGGCCCGAGGTAATCAAGCACCAGTCGGTGTGCCCCAAAGAGACGATTGAGAGACTCCAGATTTGCCAGATCGGACTCCAGCTCCGGCGTGACCTGCTCGGCCACGTCCATCCACTCGGGACGACTTTCTTCAAAACGGCGGATCATGGCAGTAACTGCAAAACAGCCAGCATCCGGCCGGTGCGGCCGCGCTCGACGCGGTACGAATAGTAACGCCCAAGTTCCCGGCCGGTGCAAATGCCGTCGTCAATCACCTGCCCGGCCCCTGCGTCCCGCGCTTGCGCGACAATCTCGGCCGCGAAATCGGTTTCGTAGAGCGGAGGCCGGATGCAAGGGCTGAGGTGAACGACCAAGTCGGCAGGTTCGATGCCGAACCCGGTGCGCATCAATTCGATGCTGCGGCCGGTTATATTCAAAGCCGTGCCGGCGCGTCCAGAATGGACCAAGCCGATGGCCCGGCCGTGTTGGTCGGCGAGATAGACGGCAGCGCAGTCCGCCACGTAAATCCCGAGTGCCAGTCCCGGACGGTTCGCGACCAGGGCATCCACGCCGTGATGAAGCCCCGGACGACAAGCCACGCCCACTTCCCCTCCGTGGACCTGCTCGGCCGTGGCCATTATGGCAGGATCGAACCCAAGGCGGCGCAGAAATTCCTCATGGGCGCGACCCAGCCGGGCCAAGGCGGTGGCTCGATCTGCATCGACATCAACACCCGCCATGCGCGGGGCGAAAGCGGCTCGCACACCCGGTCGGCACGGCAGCGGCTGGAAATTGGACTCCGGCACCGCGACGATCAACGACCGGCGCTCTGCTTGCCGCCGGACGGCGGAACGGGCGCCTGCTTGGCCTTGTTTTTGCGCAGCGTGTCGCGCTTGTTGGGCATGACGCCCTGCAGCACACCGGGGTTGGGATTGTCGGTCGCATTGAGCAGATTGTTGCGTCGGCGTTCCTTGACCGTAAGCATCGGGTCATCATAGGTGTCGGCATACACCGTATCGAGCGAGAGTACCCGGTTGTATTCGGCCAGAGCCGTGATGTAGCGGAAGCGACCTTCCAATTCCGTGGTCTGGGCCTGCAGGAGGGAGACCTGGGCGTTGAGAACGTCGAGCTGAGTTCCGGCACCGGCGTCGAGACGCTCGCGGGAAAGCCGGAGTGCCTCGGTGGCTTGGACCACGTTGGCACGCTGGCTGTCGATGACTTCCTGCGCCTCGATAAGGTTGGAGACCGAACGCTGCACGTCGAGTTCCACCCCGCGGGCCGAGTTGTCATAGTTGACCATGGACTGCTGCAAGGACGCACGGGCGGCTTGCGTGGCCCCGACCGTGGCCAGGCCGTCGAAAATGTTCCAGCTCCCGGTCACCCCGACGAACAGACCATTGACCGCCTCATCGAGGCTTGAAGCCGTGGGGATATTGAACGCGTTGTAACCGGCCGTGGCATTAAGCGTAGGTTGGAACCCGGATAGGGCAGCTTTGAGTTGCTCTTTGGAGATGAGAATGTTTTGCCGTTGCACCTTGAGCGACGGGTTGCGGGCCAAGGCCGTGAAGACAGCAGCTCCGAGATCAAGTTTGATCGGGTTGTAGTCGAGTTGCCCGATCACATCGATGGGCACCAGCGAGGGATCACTCGGGTAATCCAAGCCAAGTTGCTTGACCAAGGCGAATTGGGAAATGCGCAGGGCGTTGCGAGCCTGGATGACCGGCGGGATGGCGTTGGCCAACGCAACCTCGGCCTGCAGGACATTGAAGCGCGGTACGGTGCCGGCTTCGAAACGGCTTTGCTGATCCTGCAACTGCGATTGGAGCACGGCCACGGATTCCTCTCGCACGCGAATGAGCGCCCGGTTGAAAATGACGTCGTAAAATAGCTTCTTTGTGTCGGCCACGACTTTGTCGATGGTCTGCCGCAGAGAATAAAATGCACTGTCATTGGCCAAACGCGACGCGGAAAAGTCCGCCTGGTTTTTCCATCCCGACCAAAGGCTCTGGTTGATCTGAATAGCGACATTCCAGGCCTGGTTGTTGTTGACCAGGCCGAAGTCGCTGTACGGATTGGCTAGCGTGTCCGATTCCGCATTGTAGCCCGAATTGACCTGCAGGGTGGGCAGCAGAGCCGCGCGCACCTGCACTAACTGTCCACGCGTCAGGCGGATTTGCTGGATGGCAGTGAGAATTTCAGGGTTCTTCTCCACCCCGGTTTGGATCGCCGCATCGATGCCGAGACGCGTGGCATCAGGGGTCAGGCGCAACTCAAGCGAACTGGCCGGTGGCAGCTTGATGGAGGTCACCGGATCGGGCGTGGTTTGAGTTTGCGGGGTGGGGATCTCGGGAACGGTGGGAAAAGTCATCTGCATGGGGTCGGGAATCCCCTCCTCCACCGGCCCGCCGAGGCCCAAGGAAAGCGAGGCGGCGTTGGTCAAGGCCGGCATGGGAGAAATGACAGGGCTCGGCATCGGCGTGGGCAGGCCGGCCGGCATGGGAGCCAGCGGGGCAGGTTCCTCCACCGATGCGCCGGCTGGCGGAACAGGCGGTGGAGTCGGGCTGGCGGCGGCGATCTGTGCGGCCGTAGGGAAGTTTTCATTCATCATGTCCGTCACGTCGGCCGGGCTGACGGACGGCGAAGCGGCAGGTGCCGGAGACTGGGCAAAAAGATGCGCCGCAGGGACAACCAAGAGAAGAAAAATGGCCGCTAAACGGGAGCTCGGATGAGACTTCATATCGTTTCTGGAATTAAACCCCGCCCCCGGAAAGATCGCAAAGCCTTTCAAGGCTGATTGCTTGGCCCCACAGGAGGGACCACCCGGTCGTCCGCCACCACTTGATCACCTAAGGCCGGGCCTCCTTCGATGACTTCCATGGCAACATAAGGCGGCCTCGACTCCTCGGTGACGATCAGCTGTGCCGTGCGCCTTTTCTCCCGGTAGGCCATGGCAGCGGTTCCCGCTGCGGGACCGGACCCTGCTCCCACATCAACAAGGACAAAGCGGTGGCCAGTCTCGACCATGATCACCCGACCAATCCACGACGGGAGGGTGGCCTCCGGGATTTCCTGCTTTTTAGCTCCGAGCAGAGCGCATCCTGGCCCACAAAAGATGATGCCGGCCGCCGCGGACACCTGAAGCATTCTTTTCACTGGTTCAAACCCCCGCGCGGTCGAGCAGCGAGGCCAGCACTTTTTCCGCTTCGAAATATTCCCGGGCAATTTCCCCGGCCGCGCGCGAGTGGCGCGCGTAATCCGCATTCACCGCGGCCGCCGCGGCCTGCACCTCCCCCATGGTGCGAAAGGCGAGCAATCCTTCTTTTCCTCCATAAAACGCGGTGAAGCCCGTCTCCTGGGTGATAACCGGACGGCCCGCCGCCAAGTAACAGGCAGAACGGTCGCTGAACCATCCGGTGCGGAGACGAATGTATTGATCCTTGGCCACGGTGAATTCACCCTTGGAGTCACGGATGTAATCCCGGTAGCGGTTCCAATCCATGCTCAGCACATGGGGATCGACCAGCCGCCAGCTGTTGTTATCAAACTTTTTTTTCTCAAGGCCGTCCTTGATGTCAGCGGCCAATTCGAATGGTTCGCCGCACAGGCGGGGTGCGTCGACGAACTTCAAAAATTCCAGCGACTTGCTCCACAAATACCGGTTGCTGCGCCAGTCGATATCCTTTTTGCCGCTGGTCGACCAATTGCAAATCGAAGTGTAGGTTGCCTCCGGAGCGGGCGCGTCATCCGTTTTCCAGAAGTCCGTGACCACCGGCTGCCGGGTGGGCAACCACTCAAGGCCGTGCAAGGGCACGGGAAAGCGCGGCGTGCCGACCGCCTCACCAAAGGTGAAAAGCACGGCATGACGTGCCAGGTAATCCCGTACCGTGGCATCGCCCAAGTCGATTTTGATCTGTTCGACACCCGGGTCGCTCTCGACGTAGATCAGACGGCGGATAGCAAGCAGGTCATCGTTCAACTCATGGCTTCCACAGACATTGAGCGCTGCATGGCAGTCGCGGTAAAGCGCGCGCAAGCCCGTAAGATCCAGACCGGCCATGCGAGGCTCACCCCCGTAGCGACCGCAGAAACACCACCGGCCGGAAAATCCGTATTCGCCGGCCAACTGTGCCAGCATCCGCGAGGCGTAAGTGATGTCCTCCGTAATGGTGAAGGCCTCCGGATCGTAGGGATAGCGGGTGCCGTCCTCGACATACCACACCTCATGGCCGAGTCGCTGGAGGCCGACAATGTAATGCAAATGTTGCCAGATGACACCGGCCACCGGACAAGTGCCCATGAACCCGAGAACGATGATTTTTTTCCGGCGCATCATTGGTAATGCCCCGCGGAAAACATTTTTGCGTAGGCCCCGCCGCGCGCCAGTAGATCAGGGCCCGAGCCTTCCTCCACAATGATCCCGTTTTCGAGGACGACAATGCGGTCGAAACGATGCGCCATATTCAGCCGGTGCGTCACCATAAGCGTGGTACGGCCCTTCATCAGTTCACCGATGACCGACATGACCGCCTCCTCCGTCGTGGCGTCGAGCGCCGATGTCGGCTCGTCGAGCAGTAGAATCGGCGCGTTTTTGAGGAAGGCACGGGCAATCCCGATGCGCTGGCGCTGACCGACACTGAGGTGGCCGCCCCGCTCCCCGACTTGACCGGAAAACCCGTCTGGAAGACGGCTAATGAAATCGTAGGCCTGCGCGCGCTGTGCCGCCTCGATGATTTCGTCCTCCGTGGCTTCGGGCCGACCGTACGCGATGTTTTCCCGCACCGTGGTGGAAAAAAGCAAGGTGTCCTGCAAGACCATGCTGATCTTGCCGCGCAAAGATTTTTTGGTCACGTCCTTGAGATTGTGGTTGTCGACCAAAACATCCCCGTTTGTCGGGTCGTAGAAACGGGGCACCAAACTGAGAAGCGTGCTTTTTCCCGCACCAGTCCCGCCGACAATGGCCACGTTCTCGCCGTGTACCACGCGCAAATTCACATCGTGGAGGACTTGCCTCCGCTCATCATATCCGAAAGTGACCGAACGCATGGCAATATCGCCCTGCACTGTACCGATCGGCATGGCGTCGGGCGCGTCACGCACGTCATCCTCGCGGTCGAGAATGTCGAAACAACGACGCGCGCCCGCGGCAGCACCTTCCATAGCCCATGCGGTATAGGTCAACTGCTCAAGCGGCGCATACAGCATGAGAAGGTAGGAACCGAAAACAAGAAGGTCGCCGAGAGTCAACTTTCCCTCGAGCACATGAATCGAACCGACATAGTAAAGCACGGCCGTGCCCGCCGCCATGAGAGTGCCGACCACCAAGGCGCTGGTCACATTGGTGAAGGTCAGTCGCAGGTTGGCCAGCAGGCTCTCGTGCGCGCGGCGGTGGAACTGGCCGACCTCGCGGTCTTCCTGCCCGAAGGCGTGGACCATGCGCACCGAGGCCAGTCCCTCCTGCACGGTGGCCAGCAGGGCGCTCTCCCGTTCCTGAATGGCCGTACTCTGGGTGCGGATTTTTTTTGCGAAGTAGTAGATGGCGAGAACAATCAGCGGAACGACGGCAAGGGAGAGGAAGGTCAGCTTGGCGTCGAGCCGGATCATGATGACAAAAGTAGCCGCGAGCATGATACCGGACGAAAAAATGTTGGTGAAACCGCGGTTGTAGATCGTCTGGATCGACTGAGTGTCATAAGCCACCCGAAAACTGGAGTCGCTCGAACGCCGGGTGTCATGAAACTTCAGGGAGAGCCGTTGCAGGTGCGCATAGAGTTCCGTGCGGATGCGGACGAGGGACTTGAGCCCGGCGTTGATCAGGAGATAGCTCGATCCGAGATTGGCCAAGCCGGCCAGCACGGTGATGACGACCAAAGCCAGACAAAGCAAGAGGATCACGTTGGCCGGATCTGCGGACGACCCGAACCAGCGGGTCAACTGGGCACGGGTCGCAGAGGTTCCGGGGGTAGCCGGCGAGAGAATGCCGTCGACGATATATTTGAAGGGCCACGGCTTGAGCAAATTTAAGGCGGTGACAACCAGACCGAAAACGAGCGCGAGAAGCGTTTCGCCGAGGAACGGACGGTAATAGGCGAGCGTACGGCGGTAGATGTTCATGACAACCCGACAAGTCAGGCATCGAAGAAAGTCTGCTGTCCCCCGCGTACCGGCGGGATGAGTCCGAGCTTGGTGTAAGCAGCGGGCATGGCCGCCCGGCCCTGCGGGGTGCGGTGCAGGTAACCACGCATGATGAGAAACGGCTCGTGCACCTCCTCGAGGGTACCGGATTCCTCGCCCACCGCCACGGCAAGGGAGTTGAGGCCGACCGGACCGCCGCCGAACCGGTGCACGATGGTCTCGAGGATCCGCTTGTCCATTTCATCCAGCCCATCACCGTCGATGTCGAGCATGGCCAGCGCGGCGGAAGCCGATTCCGCGGTGATCGTTCCCTCTGCACGCACCTGGGCGTAGTCCCGGCACCACTGGAGCAGGTTGTTGGCAATGCGTGGCGTGCCCCGGGCGCGATTGGCAATCTCGCTCGAACCACCGGCGTCGATCGGAACATCGAGCAGACCGGCACTTCGCTCGACGATTTGCACCAGATCGGACGCCTCGTAGTAGTCGAGCCGGCAGCTCATGCCGAAGCGCGAGCGCAACGGGGCGCTGATCATGCCGGAGCGGGTCGTCGCGCCGACCAAAGTGAACTTCGGCAGATTGAGCCGCACGCTGCGCGCATTGGGCCCCTGGTCGATGATGATGTCGACTTTGTAGTCTTCCATCGCGGGATAAAGGTATTCCTCGATGGCGGGCTGGAGGCGGTGGATTTCGTCGATGAAAAGAATGGCCCCCGGCGGCAGGGTGGTGAGCAAGCCGGCCAAGTCGCCCGCTTTTTCAATGGTCGGACCGCTGGTACACTTGACTTCGGCCCCCATGGCGTTGCCCAGAATAAGGGCAAGGGTGGTCTTGCCCAGTCCCGGGGGACCGGAAAGCAAAATGTGCTGGAGCGCGTCACCGCGGGCCTTGGCCGCGTCGACCATCAACTCGAGCCGTTCGACAATGCGGGCCTGCCCGGTGAACTCGGCAAACATCGGCGGCCGCAGGGACACGTCGAGAGGCGTCTCGGGGGCCTCGGCCGCCTCACGCAGAAAGTCTTTGCCCACCATAGTTACGCAGAATGAACCTCAGGCGGGCCTTCCGGCAAGCGCGCGGGCAAAATCATCCAGGGCGGAGGCCACCCCGCGCGGATCACGGAGCAAGGAAGTGCCGACCAGGGCCGTGTCGAAATACTGGGCCAGGGGGGCCACCGTCTCGGGCGTCACCCCGCTTTCGGCCACACGCACGCAGCCGGCCGGGAGGCTTTCCGCCAAGGCAAATGCCGCGGGGTCGAGGCTGAAATCCTCCTCCGCCTTCTCCCCCGCGCCGACGAAGCCGCGGTGTGACTTGAATTTGCGGCTGTTGATCCCCACGACCCGGGCTGTGCCGGGCAGGGCCTCGATTTCGGCAGCCTCGTGAACCTCGAAAAGTGCTTCCATCCCGAGTTCGAGGACAATCTCGTGGAGATCGCGCATCTGCCCGGCAGAGAGAACGTTGGCCATGAGCAGCACCGCGTCGGCTCCGGCCGCGCGCGCCGCGTAAACCTGATAGGGATCAAGGAAGAAATCCTTGCGCAACACGGGTTTGGTTGAAGTGGCGGCAATCCGCCGCAAGTCGTCCATGCCCGTGCCGAAGTGCGTCGTATTGGTCAACACGGAAACCGCGCGCACCAGTGGCTCCGCTTCGTAGGCCTCGGCAGCTGCGGCAACATTTTCCGCCCGCATGTCGCCCATGCTCGGGGAGCGCTGCTTGATTTCGGCAATCAAACTGAAACCGTGCCCGGTGAGCGCACCGGCAAAATCACGCGGGGCCGGCACATCGGCTGCCCGTCTCTTCAATTCGGCGAGGGGCATAAGCTCGCGGGCCGCATCGAGTTCGCGGCGCACGTCGGGGAGGATGCGGTCGAGGATGGTCATAGCTTCAGGCTAAGAGACCTGGGTGGCTGCGGCAACCCATGCGGCATAAGGCCGCGAGGCGGCACCGGCTTCGATGGCGACAATTTCCGGGTTTTTGTAGGGGTGCAGCGTACGCAGGCGTTTTTCCAGTTTGGCGTAGACGGGACCAGTCGTTTTGAAAATGACCATGACCTCCGCGGCGTCCTCCATTTTACCTTCCCAGACGTAGACGGAGCGCACCCCGGGCAAAATCGTGCCGCAGGCAACCAGTCTCTCCTCGACCAGACAGGTCGTCGCCGCGTGGGCCGCTCTCTCGTCGGGAAAATTGCAAAAAACGAGCAGAACCATGGGTCAGCCGGCCCGCTGCTCAAGCTTTTTCACCCGGTCGTAAAGTTGGCCGAGACGGTCCATTCGGACAATGCCGCGCTTCCATTCGCCGATCGGACGCGGCGGACTGCCGACCACGATGGCCTTTGCTTCGAGGTCGTTGCTCAGGCCGCTCTGGGCCCCGATGATGGCCCCGTTGCCGACCTTGATGTGCCCGACCAGACCAGCCTGGCCGGCAATGACGACGTAGTCGCCGATTTGCGTGCTGCCGGAGATGCCGACTTGGGCGCATATGATGCAGTGCCGCCCGATGACCACGTTGTGTGCGATCATGACAAGGTTGTCGATCTTGGTGCCCTCGCCGATGATCGTCCGTCCGAAACGTGCCCGGTCGATGGTTGTGTTGGCGCCAACCTCAACATCATCGCCGATGACCACGCAACCGATCTGGGGGATTTTATGGTGACAGCCGTCGTTCGTGTCGTATCCGAAGCCATCCGACCCGACCACCACCCCGCAATGCAGAATGACGCGGTCACCAAGAATGCAGTCCTCTCGCACCACAGAGTGGGCGTGGAGCAAACATCCCGCGCCGATCTTCGCGTTCCGACCGAGATAACAACCTGCGCCAATCACCGAACCCTCGCCGACGGAGGCCCCGGCCTCGATCACTGCTTGGGCCTGCACACAGGAACCGGGCGCGATCTTGGCGGCAGGGTCGACCGTGGCGGAGGGGTGGATGCCCGGCGGCGGGGCCACTGGGACAGGGACAAACCGACGAGTCGCCGTAGTGAAAGCTGACGAGGGGTCCTCGACGCGGATGCAGGCCGCACGAGTCTCGCCGGCAAAGTCGCGGGGGACAAAAACGGCCGTCGCTTTGGTCGTCTTGAGGTCGGAGGCGTAACGCGGGTGGCCGAAAAATGAAACTTCTCCCGGGCAAGCTTCGGCCAGGGCCGCGGGCCCGGAGATTTCCAGGTCTCCGCATTCGGCGGGGTGCTCGCCGCCGACAAGGGCGGCCAACTCGGCGACAGTCGGCATGGTTCGGGCCGGCAGAGCGGCGCGGGAGAAGCCCTCCTCCTTTTACTCGGCTTTCTTCGGCGCGCTGGCGTTCAGCTGCGTGATGATGCTGTCACTGAAATCCATGGAAGGGGCGGAGTAGAGGACAACGGGAACTTGGCTGACGCCTTGGCCGGATTTGTCGAAAACCAACTCGAAGCCCTCGGCTTTGACCTTGGAATCAACGACTTTCATGATGTCCTGCACAATGTCGCCACGCATGCGCATGAATTGCTCCTGCAATTGGCGTTCACGGGTCTGACGGAACTCACCGATCTCGCGGTCGAGGTTGCGCACCTCGTTGATCTTCTCGTCACGGGCGCGGACAGCAGCCTGCTGCTTGTCTGCCGTGAGTTCGGGCTTTTTGGCGTCAGCTTCGAGTTTGTTGATCTCCTCCATGTCGCTCTTCAGACTCTCAAGGCGCCCGTCAAGGTCCGTTTTAGCCTGCGCGCGGGCGTCGTTGAGACGGGCTTCGGCGTCCTTGGTTTTGTAATAACTGGTAAAGACTTTGTTCATGTCCACGATGCCCACTTTCATTTGGGCCAAGGCGGGCGTGGCCGCAAAGGAACAAAGGGCGGCGACGACGGAGAGGGTGACAAGCAGTTGTTTCATAATGGAGTGGGAATATTGGGTTGATGGATGGTTGTGTAAAGCCTTTTGATCAGACGGTGGGGGCAGGAAAAACGTTCAAAATTGGTACCCGATATTGAACTGAATTTGACCGGAACTGCCGTTGTACTCGTCACTGACCAGGGGGATACCATAGTCGATGCGGATCGGGCCGATGGGAAGGTCAAGGCGGACACCGAAGCCGTAGTTGGAATTGTAGTCGTTGCCGTTGAAGTCCCATGAGTTCTGGTTGACGTAACCGGCATCGACAAAGAAGGCCCCGCGGACGCGGGTGATGACGGGAAAGGTCATCTCCAAGGTACCGTAACCGAGCGTATTGCCGCCATAATAGACGCCGCCGTTGTTCGGACCCACTTCACGGAATTGGAAACCTCTCAGGTTATTGGCCCCGCCGAGGAAAAGACGGTCGAAGATCGGCACATCGCCACTGCCGCCGACTGTGTCAACCGTGGCCAACTGTCCTTTGGTCAAAAAGATGAGATCCCACGGAAGGGAAAAATGCTGGGAGCCTTCCACCGAAATGCCGTAGTCGTCAACGTCCTGCTGGCCGGTGATACTGGCGAGAAACATGTTGAGCTTAACGTAGGTGCCCTTGCGGGTTAGGAAAAGATTGTCGCGGTTGTCGAAACTGAAGCCGCCGCTCAAAGCATTGCGGAAGTAGGCTCCTTGCTGATTGGGCAGGTTGCTCGGGCCGCCGCCCGCGATCTCCGGGATGCTGGTGGTGACGTCATAGATATCCACGCCCTCGATCTTGTACTCGATGTTGGCTGCGATGAAATCGTTCACGGGATAGCGCAATTGGAGCGCACCTCCGTAGTTCGACTGGTCGTAGTACGGGCTGAGGAATGTTGCATTGCGGTAGAAGGCCTCCGCGCCAAAGGCGACCCGGTAGCCAAGGAAATAGGGCTCGGTGAAGGATATCTCCGCATCGGCGCGCTCGATACCGTATTGTCCGCGAATGCGCAGCCGCTGGCCGCCGCCCGTGAAACCGGGCCAGCCGAAAATGTCGAAGTTCGTCTGCTGCAATTCCGCGAAACCGACGAGGCTATCGATCGTGCTGAAGCCGGCACCGAAATTGAAAGACCCGGTACGCTTTTCCTCGACGATGACATTCAGGTCCTTGCGGCCGGGAACCATTGTGTCGGTCGGTATGGCTTGGACCTGCGAGAAATAATTGAGGTTTTCGAGGCGCTGCCGGCTGACGTCGACCAGAGTCGTATCGTATACGTCCCCGGGGAGAACGGCCAACTCGCGGCGGATGACGCGGTCTTTGGTCCGCGTGTTGCCCTGAATGTTGACGAGATTGAGGTAAGACTGGGCGCCTTCGTCGATGCGGTAAGTCACGTTGACCAGTCCGGTCCCGGAGGGTGAAATCTCGGGAACGATAAGCGAATCAATGTACCCCTGCGACCCGTAGAATTCCTGCAAAGCTTTGAGGTCCGCGCTGAGACCGTCCGGCGTGTAAAGGGACCCATCGACCATCTTGAGGCGCCCCTTGAGTTCGTCCTCGGTTGTGACATTCACGCCGTCGAGACGGAGACGGTTGACCGAATACTGGATGCCCTCGCGGATACTGAAGATAAGTTCGACGTTGTTCCCGGAGAGCGGGACAACTTCGACGTTGGTGACCTGTACGTCGGCAAACCCTTCGTTTTGGTAAACAAGGCGGATGGCGTCCTTGTCTTCCTGCAGTTGCGCCGGAACCAGACGCCCGCTCTTGTTGAGAAAAGAAAGGAGGTTTTTTGTCTTGGTTTTCATCGCCTTGCGCAGGTCCTTGGCCAAAACCGAGTCATTGCCGGCGAAATCGATGCGCTGAACGACCTGCTTGTAGCCCTCGTCAATCTGAAAGATGACGCGCGAGTCGCCGTTGCGGTCATTGGTGTCGATGCGGGTGGTGATACCGACGCCGCTGAAGTTGCGGTCTTGGTAAAGCGCCACCATGGCTTGGCGGGACTTCTCGACCTGCTCTTCGCTGAGGCGGTCGCCGACCTTGAAAGTGAGTTCTTTGCGCAGGCGATTCGGCGCCACTTCGACCGCCCCTTCCACCAGGATCTCGGTCACCACGGCGCGGCCTTGGACCAGAATGATGACCTTGACACCATCGCCCTGCGGTTCGGCGAAGATGCGCACGTTGGCCACGTCGCCCGTGGCGAAGAGAGTCTTCACATCGTCCTCCGCCGCGCGCTCCGAATAGGGGTCGCCGACTTGCGTTTTGAGATTGGCCATGACCCGTTGCCGGCTGATGGTTTCCGGACCGACATATTGGACAACAATCGAGCGGACAAGCGGACCGGCAGGGGGTGCCATTTGGGCCGGGGCCTCGGGCATGAGGGAAAACAACAGCAAAAGGGGGAAAAGGTGTCGGATTCTCATGAAGTTGCGATTTGGTGGGCCCATCGGGTCTGGCGAATCCGCCTTTAGTGGTGGAAGCAGGGGGGTAGGTCAAGACGGAATCCCTGACTGCAGTGCGGCTTGGCCGCGGGGGACACCAAGGCTATAATGGAGGCCATGTTGCCCGCACTGAAAGAATGGGACGTCGTCTGCGAAGCGCTCGGTTCCGGCCGCCAAGTGGTTGTTATCCGCAAAGGCGGCATTGCCGAGGAAAAGGGCGGACTGCGCTTCGAACACGAGGAGTTTGTCCTTCTGCCGACCTTTTTCCACCAACAATCCGAGCGCGTGGTGCCGGAAGCCGACTTTGCGGCGCGGCAGGGCGGCCGTGAAGGCGAACGCGAATCGGTGGAAATCCGCCACGCCGCCACGCTCGTCTGGCACAAGCTGATCACGGACCGCGCGGTTTTGGGCCGCTTGGCGGACTTCCATATTCTGACCCCCCAGGAAGTCGAAACCCGTTTTGTCCAGAAGCCCGGGCCAGGCGTGCAGGTCGCACTACTTCGTGTTTACCGTCTCGATCCGCCGCAGCACGTTGCTTGGCAGAAGTCTTTCGGCGGCTGTCGCTCCTGGGCAGAAATGGACACCGACCTTGAGACCTGCTCCCGGGTTTCCGTGTTGAGCGACGAACGCTTCGCTGAGTTGGAGCAGCGATTACGCGCCATCCTCGACTGATCCCTCTCACCTCACACTCCCCAATCCTCCAATCTCCAGAGCTTGGCCCCACCGCAGACTCTCGGGTAATCTCGCCCTCCCATGGAAAAAGTTGTCATTGTCGGAACCGGTTGTGCCGGACTCACCGCGGCCATTTACGCCGGCCGCGCGTCACTCTCGCCACTTGTCCTGCAGGGTGGGCAACCCGGCGGCCAGCTGACCACAACCACCGCGGTGGAAAACTTCCCGGGTTTCCCCGAAGGCGTCGACGGACCCGACCTCATCATACGGATGCAGGCGCAAGCCGAAAAATTCGGCGCCCGTTTCCAATTCGGCACCCTCGAGGAATTCGAGCCCGGCGGGTTCCATCACCGGATCAGGGTCGACAGCCAGTGGCTCGAAACTAAGACGCTCATCGTGGCCAGCGGCGCGGCGGCCAAATGGCCGGGCCTGGCCGGGGAAAAACAATTCATCGGCCACGGCCTCACTTCCTGCGCCACGTGCGACGGCGCTTTTTACCGCGACGTCCCGGTGTGCGTCATCGGGGGCGGTGACTCGGCCTGCGAAGAGGCGAATTTTCTCACCCGCTTCGCCTCGGTGGTCTACCTCATCCACCGCCGCGACACCCTGCGGGCCTCGAAAATTATGGCCGATCGTGCCCTGGCCAACCCGAAAATCAAACCGCTCTGGAACCGCAAACCGGTCGAATACCTGGCCGACGAGGAAGGCCATGTGCGCGGCATCGTCATCGAGGATATCCGCACCGGTACTCGCGAAGAACTCTCGGTGAAGTGCGTCTTTGTTGCCATCGGGCACACGCCGAACACCGCGCCATTCATGGGCAAGCTGGACACGGACGACAACGGCTACCTCATCCAGCACGACACCGTGCGGACCAATGTTCCGGGCGTTTTCGCGGCCGGCGACGTGGCCGACCACGTCTACCGCCAGGCCATCACCGCCGCCGGTCAGGGCTGCGCGGCGGCCATCGAAGCCGAGCGTTACCTCGCTGCACGCGAATGACCGTTGTTTAGCGGCGGCACTCCTGCCGCCGGCCCTCACGGGCCTGCATGAAAATCTGCGACCTCACCCAATTTTACTCCCCGGTCGGCGGAGGAGTGAAGCGCTACGTCTCGGAAAAAATCGCCTGGATGCACCGCGCCCGACCGGATGACCAGCACGTTCTGGTTATTCCG
>CAMBSX010000008.1 GCA_945870655.1 Chthoniobacter flavus
CGATACCCCAACCCCGGCCGGCGACGCCATTTCCGCCTCGAGCCACGCGCGGACCTCCGCGTGGTTGTCCGCGTCCTCGCGATGAGCCGCGACGAGCACATTGACATCGACGAGATTCACCGCCCCTCCATGGCCTCCAGCAGCGACGCCGAATTCGTCAAATCGACCCCGGGTTGCAAGCCTTCACCGCGGAAAGTCTTCAGCGGACGGACCGCGCCCCGCCCCGTCTTGGACCGTGCTGCCAGGGTCACGCGCAATCCCTCCTCCACCAATTCGCCCACGGAAACATTCCGCTGAGCGGAAACCTCCTTGGCCTTGTGCAAAAGCGTGTCGTGGATGCTCAGAGTGGTCCTCATGCATCACAGCATACAATGACTGCATCGAGATGCAAATTCATCTAACTCACACTTTAGACCTTCTTTTGCAATGACTTGTGCGGTCGAAACACGCCGCGCTGGTCTTCGGCGCGGGTTTCTTTCCGGAAAAACGGCACGCGCTTGAGCCAGAGGCGCAGCGCCTGCCAGTGGATGAGGCCGATGACCTTGAGCGTGATAAGGGGAAACCTGACCGTGAAGCCGAGGAGGTTGGCGAAGGTCATTTCCTTGCGACGGCCGGTCAGCGTGCTGATCAGCACTTTGCCCTCGGCATCATAGTCATCAATGAAGACCCGCAGCTTTTCATCCGGCAGGTGGAAGCAGAAGTGGAAGTCGAGATCCACCGGACTGAACGGCGACACATAGTAGTCCTTCGGCACCCGCACCTCGAAGTCACACTGGCCACCCGGGGTGCACGGCACCAGATACGGCTTCAATTCGCGGAATGTGTTGCCCACCTGCACGACCGACGCCTGAGGGGTGCCGTCGGCTCGGAAGCAGAAATAAATGGTGATGGGATTGAAGGTGTAACCAAGCAACCGCGGGAAACAGAGCATGCGGATCGAGCCCGCCTCCTCCAGCGGGCAACCTGCGCGCCCAAGGAACTCGCGCACGTTCTCCGCGATCGGACGCTCCCCGGGGCCGTATTGCAGATGGTCGCGGTCGCGCAGGCTGTAAATGTTCGGACGATTGACGCCGAAAATTTTCAGCTTCCGTGCCACGACGTCCAGCTCGGCGAGATCGAGGTAGAAATAAAAAACGCGGTAAAGAAATTCATGCTGCTTGGGCCGCAGGCGCCGGTGGAAGACGTCGCACTCGTAGAAGCAAGAGTTCACCGCCAAGGATCCTCCCCGCACACCGCATGCGCGCATTGCACGGCCGAGGCGAAGGCATCCTCATGGAAGCCGTAGCGGAAGTAGCTACCGCAGAAAAAGACACGCTGGTCGCGCGACTCGGCATTGATCGAGGGCAAATGATGCTGCGCGGCCAGCGCGCCGCGGTCGAAGACCGGGTGCGTGTATTCCGTCTTCCACAGCACGGTCGCCGGGTCGATGCGGTCGGCGTAGTTCAGACTGACAAAATAATTCCGGCGATCCGACACCCCCTGCAGGCGGTTCATGTAGTAATGGGTCGACGGACGCTCGCCCTCCGCACTCGGCTCCATGCGGTAATTCCACGCCGCCCAGGCCAGCCTGCGCTGCGGCATGACCGTCGCATCAGTGTGTAGCACGGTCTCGTTGGCCTGATAGCGGAAGGCGGGTAGCAATTTCTCCTGCAGTGGACTCGGCCGCGCCAGCATGGCCAGCGATTCGTCGGCATGGGCGGCCATAATGACACGATCAAAGCCATGAGTTTGGCCGTCCTTGGTCCACACGGTGACTCCGTCAGCTTCCGTCTCGACACCGGCGACCGGCACGGACGCCCGCGCGCCGGGCAGACTGGCCACCATGCGTTTCACGTATTCGCGCGATCCGCCGTCCACCGTGAACCACGGATGATGCGTGCTCACGCCGAGGAATCCATGATTGTGGAAAAACCGCACCAGCGTGGCGGCGGGAAAATCCAGCGCGCCACCCGGGGTGATACTCCAGATCGAAGCGCTCATCGGCACGAGGTAAAGCCGCAGGAAATCGTCGCCGAGACGATGGAGGCGCACAAACTCGTCGAGCGACATGGACTCGAGCGACTCGTCCTGCAAGGCCGCATTGGCCACGCGGAAAAACCGCATGATCTGCGCGAGCAACTTGAGATAACGCGGCCTCACCAGATTCCGTCGCTGGGCGAAGACGCGGTTCAAGCCCATCCCGTTGTATTCCACATCGAGTCCCTCGTGCCGCACGCTGAAACTCATCTCGGTCGGCTTGATCGGAACGCGCAACTCCTCGAACAGTCGCAGCAGATACGGGTAGGTTACCTTGTTGAAGACCATGAAGCCGGTGTCGATCGGCACCCGTCGCCCGTCTTCGTCCACCTCGACGGTGTTCGAATGACCGCCGATGTGGCCCTCGCGCTCGAAAACCGTGACGTCGTAGCGCCGCCGCAGCAACCACGCCGCGCCCAAGCCGGCGATGCCGCCGCCGATGACGGCCAAGCGTTCGTTGCTCATTCCGAAAAATGGAGCGTCGGCGTCCCCGCCCACGAATCCGCTGTTATCGGCGCCGGGGACAGCACCGCTACATGAAACACACTCACGCCGAGGCCTGCCCGCCGATCTGCCCTTCCTCGCGGTAGGCGGAGTCGGGCACCGCGCGCAGATTTTTGATGATCCCGAGCCACGAGAGCACCTTGAGCGTGTAGTAAGTCGGATCGAACTCCCACCAGTAGAACCCCTGGCGCGCGGCGGCTTGGTAGCGGTGGTGGTTATTGTGCCATCCCTCGCCCAGCGTGATGAAGGCGAGGATCATGCTGTTGCGGCTGTCGTCATGCGTGTCGTAGCGCTTCCTGCCCAGCACGTGGGCCAGCGAGTTGATGCACGATGTTCCGTGAAAAAGGAAGGTCGTGCTAATGAAGAAGCCCCAGACCAGCATCTGCAGCGGCGTGGTGCCGAGCGCCGGGAAAAACGCCTGCAAGAACCAGCCCCAGCCAAGCATGACGAGGGCGAGGAAAATCGGTCCGATCAAATCGAAGCGGTTGAGGAAAACCAACTCGGGAAACTTCGCGAGGTCTTTGATCCGCGAGTAGTCGGTCGGGAAATTGCAACTGCTGGTGATCCAGCCGATGTGCGACCAGAGGAAACCCTGCACGCCGGGCGAATGAATATCCTCTTCCTTGTCCGAGTGCCTGTGATGATGCCGATGCACCCACGCCCACCAGAGCGGACCGCGCTGGGTGCAGGTTAAGCCGAGAAACGCGGCGATAAACTGGCCGACCCGCGAGATCTGGAACGTCTTGTGGCTGAAATACCGGTGATAAAATCCGGTTACGAGGAACATGCGGGAGAAGTAGAGAAACACCGCGGTGGCCACCGCGACCCAACTCCAACCGGTCCAGATGACCCCCAGGCAGCCGAGGTGCAGGATGATGAAAGGGACCAGACGCCCCCACTCCATGCGCTCCGGCTGGTTGCGGATGACGTCCGCATCTCCCTCGAAATAATCGCTGTCGAGGCAGTTGATCAGGCGGCGGAGCGGGGAGGCGGAGACAGCAGGCATGGATTTACTCTTGGGCCAAACCTAGCTGCCCGAGGAGCCGCTGCAAGTCGTCGTTGCCGTAGTACTCGATGAGGATACGGCCTTTGTCCTCGCCATGATGAAGCTCTACCCGGGTCGAGAAATGCTGCTGCAGGCGATTTTCCAGATGCTGAATGGCAGCCGAGGCCGCGCGCCTTTGGCGGGTGCTTCCTTTGCGGACCACCCCGCCTTTGGTCAGGTGCGCGTTGACCAGATCCTCGGTGGCGCGGACCGAGAGATTTTTCCGCAGGACTTGTCCGGCCACCTGGCGCTGGTCCTCCATCGTGCGCAACCCGAGCAGGGCCTTGGCGTGCCCGACCGTCAGGCGCTCCTGCACGAGATGCGCCTGCAACTCACCGTCCAATTCCAGCAGGCGCATGGTGTTGGCCACCGCGGCACGGCTTTTGCCGACTTTTTTGGCGATCTCGTCCTGGCGCAATTTGAATTCCTCGGCCAGACGTTTGTAAGCCTGTGCTTCCTCGATCGGGTTGAGGTCCTCGCGCTGCAGGTTTTCGACCAGCGCGAACTCGAGCACCTCGAGATCGGTGGCTTCGCGAACAATGACCGGAACCTCTTTGCGGCCCGCCTGCCCGGCGGCCCGCCAGCGACGCTCCCCGGCGATGAGTTCGAAGAGTCCGTTGACCCGGCGCACTATGAGCGGCTGGATGATGCCGTTCTCGCGGATGGAGGCAACAAGCTCGGCCAAATGATCCGCCGAGAACGACGTGCGCGGCTGCAACGGACTGGGCACAACTTGCGTCAGCGCGATGGAATGGACGCGTTCGCCGGACACCTCCGCCGCGGCAACCGCTTCCGCGGCCGTTTTGGCCGGAGCGATCAACGCGCCGAGTCCGCGTCCAAGTGCAGGTTTCGCCATAACCGGGGATCATAGCGAAGGTGCGGCCCCGATGGGAAGCGTCGGCATGGGCGGAAGACCCCACTGGCCGAGAAGCCGGTTGTGCGTCTATATAACAGCCATGTCGCATCTTTTCGGCCGGCTTTCCCTCTGGGTCGACCCGGTGCCGCGCGATGGTCCCGCCCAGATGGCCTGCGACGAGGTGCTTTTAGCCCAAGCCCGGGGCCCGGTGCTTCGGGTCTTCCGCTGGACCGGGCCTTGGGTGAGTATCGGATACTTTGTTCCGTGGCGGGAGGCCGGGTCAATTCAACCCGGTTGGTCCGTTTGCCGTCGTTGGACTGGCGGGGGCGTGGTGGTGCACGACGGAGACTTTACCTTCTCCCTGGTCGCGCCGCGCACGGAGTCATGGTCGGTGCTACGGCCGGACGAAAGCTACCGTGTGCTGCACCTCGCGCTCGCGTCGGCCCTTGCGGATGCCGGGTGCGAGGCCGTGCTTTTTGATCAAGAAGCGCGAGGCGGCGCGTCCTGCTTCGCCGGCCCCGTCCGCTATGACGTGGTGGACGGGACCCGCAAGGTCGCGGGAGGTGCGCAACGCCGCACCAAACGAGGACTCCTCCACCAAGGGTCAATCCGGCAAAAGGGCCTCCAGTCCGGGTTCGGTCAACGCCTCGCCGCCAGCCTGGCCGCGGAAACAGAGCGATGGAGCCCCCCGGAAAACTTCGAGGCGGAAACCACCGAATTGCAGGCTGCCAAATACGGGAGGGACGAGTTCCTCCGGAAGGAACGGCCTTGAGCAAAATCTTTCAGTGCGGCACCTTAACAAAGTTCGGTCACCTGCTTCGCAGCGCCCGAATCCGAGTGTCGCCATGAAAAAAACGACCAGACCCACCGCCAAAAGAGCAAAATCGAAAACCAAAAAAGCGGCGGTCAGGGATAGAACCGGTACCCCGCGGCGGCAGCCTGCGAAGATCGCCAAAGCCAAACGCCAGTCCCCGGGCGCCGCCGCCCGAAAACCAGTGGCGCGGAAACGCGCGCACAAAAAATCCGGCCCAGACATTGACCATCTCGGTGATCTTCCCCGCACCTACGGGGATGAGCGTATCTTTGTCGTCGCGCAAGAACCACATTGGCTTTTTTGTTATTGGGATTTCATGCTGACCAAGGATGTTGAAGGTGCCCTTTTTCTACGTTATGGCCGGGAGGGCGCGGACCACGCGGAGGCCGAAGTGCCCGTACCTGCGGAAACCAACAGCTGGTATCTCGCGGTGCGGGAAGCCGACGCGGGCTACTACGTCGAACTTGGTCACTACCACGGCACCCGTTGGAAAAGGCTGATCCGCAGCGGCACCGTTCTCACCCCGCGCGACACCGCGACCGGATTCGGCGAGGCCGTTTTCGCCAACATGCCCTTTCACGTCTCCTTCCAACAGCTCGTTGAAAAAATCCGCGGCGCGATGCGCGGTGGCGAAAGTCTGGCCGAGTCCCTTGCCCGCCTCCAAAGGTGCGGCGAATTGCCGGTTGAGCGACTGACCCCCGCGCAACGCCTCTCCCTCGACCGGTTGCTCGACAACCGGATCGGCACCTTCAGCTCGGGAGAATTGTCCAGCTGTTCGGGATCTCCCGGAGCGATGCTTTTCTCTGGGGGTTTCCCTTCGTCTTCGTGGGCCGCCGCACCGGGCGGCTCTTCCGGAGACTTTCTCGCCGCACTCGGCATCTCCAGCACATTGCATGAATCCTCCCCGGGCGGCCGGTCTTCGTCCGCGCTTTCAGGACGGCAACCAACTAGTAGCGGCATGTCCAGCTGGTACAGGGGCAAGGCCCGCGGGTTCTTCCTGCACTTGAATGCCGAGGTTATTTTTTACGGGGGCACGGATCCCGGCTCCAGCGTCACGGTCGCTGGAAAGGAAATCGAGATTCGACCCGATGGAACTTTCCGCTACCACTTTGTGCTTCCGGACGGAGAATTCGAGATTCCCATCGCGGCCACTTCGCCCGATGGCAGGGAAACCCGGCGCGGCGTGCTCCGCTTCGAGCGGTCGACCCAACGCGAAGGTGACATTCTCCCCACCGCGCAACCGAAACTCGGTGCACCGAAGGGGCGCAAGCGTTCCTGAAACACTCCGCAGACCGGGATTCCCGTCGGGTAGGATGCGGGTTAGGCTCACCACCGTGCCCGCTCCTGAAGACCCTCTTGCGCCAGCTTATCTGCATTACCTGCGCGACGAACGCAATGCCTCCCCGCGCACGGTGAGCAACTACGACCGTGCCTTGACCGCCGCAGCGGCATTCCTCGGTGAGAAGTCCTGGCCCGAGGCCACGGCCGACGATTTCCGCGCTTACCTCTTCACCCTCATGAAGCGCGATCGCGCGCGTGCCACCATCCGTCTCGACTTTGCCGCGCTGCGCAGCTTTTACCGTTTTCTCTGCGAGCGAAAAAGTCTCGCCGCCAACCCGCTCGTGGCCGTCTCGCTGCCCAAAGCCGAGAAACGTCTTCCGGTTTTCCTCACCACCACGCAGGTCGATGCCCTGCTGCGGGCGCCACAAGAGTCGAAGCGTGCGAAACAGGCACCTGATTGGCTGCCTTGGCGCGATGCCGCCATCCTCGAATTGTTCTATTCCAGCGGACTGCGTCTCTCCGAGTTGGCATCTCTCGAGGTCGGCGACATTGACCCTGAGAACGAATCGGTCCGGGTTCTCGGAAAGGGTTCCAAGGAACGTATCGTGCCGGTGGGGCAACCGGCTCTCGAAGCCATCCAGCATTACCGTCAACGGGCCGGCGTGCCATCCGGACCGCTTTTCCTCAGCAAACTGCGGAAGCGGCTAGGTGCCACCTCGATTTGGTCGTTGGTCAAAAAATACCTCCGTCTCGCACAGATACCCGTTCCGGCCAGCCCGCACAAACTCCGCCACAGCTTCGCCACCCATCTCCTCGATGCCGGAGCCGACCTCCGCAGCGTGCAAAGCATGCTGGGCCACGCCAGCCTGTCGACCACGCAAATTTACACGCACGTGACGACCGAGAGGCTGCGGAAAGCTTACGATCAGGCTCACCCCCGAGCGTAGAACCAGACCAAGCCCGCCGACCGCAGGGTCCAGAAAACGGTGCGCAGCCAGTTGCCATTGACCAGGGCGCGGACCAATTCTGGACGCGCCCCCTCGCGGGACAGATGCCCGTGCAAGGGACCCTGCCAGAAGGCGGTGGACAACCAGATGACAAGCAACAGACCCAACATCAGACGCCAGAACCACAGTGGCTGGCCCGCCAGCGCCAAACATCCTGCAGTGGACAACTCGAGGATCATGAGCGGCCCGACGACCACCCCGATCGACCGGCAATGATGCCGGTGGAAAGCGCCGAATTCCGCCGCACCGACGCGCGCAAAGGCAGGATATTGGACCAGCTGCACCAGCCAAATCAGACCGGTCATGCCGAAGGTCGCGGCAGCCTGAAGGCCCTGCAACCACGCCAGCCATTCGGGCGCGGCAGTCATGCGCGCCGGATCAGTTGATCACGCGCACCGGTGTGCCGTGGGAAACATTGGCAAAGAAAATTTGCGCCATACGCTCGGGCATTCGCACACATCCGTGCGACGCCGCGAAACCCGGGAGAAATCCGGCATGCAAGCCGTAGCCCCCGTGGAAACGCAAAAAATAAGGCATCGGCGCCCCGCGGAATTTGGCACCCGGCGGCTTGGGATCGCGCTTCACCCCGACATTGGCCACCATGACGTTGCCCCCATGGTCGACATAGTCGCCGTAAAGGTTCGAGACGTGGTCTTTGCTTTTCTGGAGAACTTTGTATTGGCCGGGAGGCGTGCGGTAACCTTCACGGCCGGAGGAAATCATCGAGACACCGACGAGGCGCCCGTCCTTGTAGAAGAAAGCCTTTTGTTCGCCCAAGTCGATGGTGATGGAGGGACTGCCGGACACGCCATCCCCGTCCCAATAGGAGACCGTGTCATTGATGCCGACATTGGAGGGCTTGGCCACGACGTCACCGGCGGAGGTCAGGTAGCGCGTCGTGGAACTGGTCAGACGTCGGTCATGAGACGCGCACCCGGCCAGGGCCGCGAGCATCAGGCAACCGCCGAGTCGCAGAATGGCATTCATAGCAGGCGGCCGAATAAAGCCCTTCATCGACTTCCGGTCAAACCCAAACCACTGAACATCACCGTGGAGACAGGCTGATCGTCGATGCCGTCTCCGGGTATCCGGGCAGAAAAGCTTCAACGGTGTAAATGGCACCCGCCGTCATTTCACGGGTCGGCACATCCGCCTCGTATTCGAGCCGTTCACCGGGGTTGACCACGACA
Organism: Chthoniobacter flavus; assembly: GCA_945870655.1. Classification (GTDB taxonomy): domain Bacteria; phylum Verrucomicrobiota; class Verrucomicrobiia; order Chthoniobacterales; family JACTMZ01; genus JACTMZ01. Next base: position 8,714 of record CAMBSX010000008.1, read on the forward strand.
GAGGAAGCCGCGGCGGCGAAGTGGCGGTCCTCCGACCAGAGGAAAAGTCTCTGGCCAGCAGAATTCTGCATGGCGACTTCAAAGTGTTGTTCCGTCGGGAAGGATAAGAAAAGCACACGCCGCGAGATATTGACCAACGAAAAGACGACTCGGACCTCTCGGCACAGGGCGAGACGGAATTCGCCAGGCTCGGCCCGAAGGCTGGGTTGCAGAGGTATTCCCACCGTCGATAGGGCCCCCGAGCCGGCCCTCTCCGATGGAGCACAGGCAGCCAATGCTGCGGCAAAAATGATGGCAATACCCGCGCTCCGCATGGATCCACAAAATAAACGCGCATCGCCCACGGTTGCAATTCCCGGCACTCCCCGTTTACCTGTCTTGATGCGCCGTTTTTCAATTGCCTTATGCCTTGCCTCGCTGCTTTGCACCGGAGGGGCCAAGAAGCCGGTTGTCGAATTGCGCATCCACGGCGAAGGCCTTGCCGCCGAAGCCCCCACCTTTTCTTTTCCGGCCACCTTGCTGAACGGCCGCGAAACGTTTCTTTCCCGCATGCCGCTGATCACACAGCGCGAAATCCACTCTGTCTTTCCCTTTGCCGCTGCCGATGGATCACAGGGCGTTTACCTGAAGCTCGATAATCACGGATCCGGTCTGCTCAAGCAACATACCATGGAAAGAAGCGGCCGTCTGCTCGCCGTTTTTTTCAACGGACGCCAGGTGAGCAATCTGGTCGTCGACCGTCCCGTCAACGACGGGATCGTCAGTATCCCGCGCGGACTAGAAAACACCGAGGTGGAGCTGCTTACCTCGGCCTACCCGGTCATGGGCGAGAGCGGCAAAAAGCGATGACAAAAATCCTCGCTGTTTCGCTCCCCCTTTTTCTCCTTCTCGCCATCACTCCGGCGAAATCCTTTTCTCCCGTCTTGCCCACGGACAACGAGGAGCTTTTCCGCGGAAAACCGGAAAAGTTTTACATGTACACGGACCGCGACTTCGAAGGCGTCAAAAGCCGGCCGTGGCAGGGAGGCAGCTACGGGTTCACCCGTAACCCGCAACGGGTAGACGGGAAAGTCCTGGCGACCAAATTCCACGAAGGCATTGACGTGAGCCCTCTGCGCCGGAACACATCCGGCGAACCGCTCGACGAGATTCGAGCAATCGAATCAGGGCGGGTGGTCCACGTCAGCAACGAGGCGAAAGATTCGAACTACGGAAAGCTCGTCGTGATCGAGCACCAGGTTGGAGACACCCCCGTCTACAGCGTCTACGCCCATCTTGCCGCCATCGATGTGCATCACGGACAAAACATCAAGCAAGGCGGCCGTGTCGGCCGGCTTGGTTACACTGGTGAAGGCCTCAACCAGCGCCGCGCCCACTTGCACCTTGAAGTTGCCCTCCTCTGGCACGACCAATTTGCCAGCTGGCACTCCGCCAATTTTCCCTCGCCGAACAAACACGGGCTCTACAATGGCATCAATCTGATGGGCCTCGATATTGCGGGGTTCTACCTCGCGCAGCGTCAAGATTCCTCTCTGACGCTCCCGCAATTCGTCCGCCGCCAGGAGCCTTTCTTCTCCGTCCGCATCCCCGAATCCCCGCACTTCCAACTCCCCCGCCGCTACCCCTGGCTGGTCAAAGGCAATCCCGCCGGAGCACGCTCCTGGCTGGTTTCCTTCACCGCACCCGGATTTCCCGTCCTGATCGAACCTTCGATCGAACCAGCCTCCGCCCCGCGCGTTGCCCGAGTCGCACCGGCAAAATTCCCCTACGCCAAACTGACCCGCGGTCTGATCGATGGCCCGCGCGATCAGCCGCGCCTCGGCAAAAGCGGGCACAAACTCATCAACCTCCTCTCCTGGGATCCCGCGACCCGGCCCGAACCGCGACCGCAACGCGGCTTGTCAGTCGACGCCGCCAACCGTAAGTTTCCTCCATCCAATGAGTGACCGCGACCCTTACGCCTACGATTCGAAAATCGAGGGCAACATCATTTTCACCCAACTCGACACCGCCATCAATTGGATGCGCAGCAATTCGCTCTGGCCCATGCCCATGGGCCTCGCCTGCTGTGCGATCGAACTCATGGCCGCCGGAGCCGCCCGCTTCGACATCGCCCGCTTCGGCGCGGAAGTCATGCGCTTCTCACCGCGCCAGGCCGACGTCATGATTGTCGCCGGTACCGTCACCTACAAGATGGCTCTCGCGGTCAAACGCATTTATGATCAGATGGCTGACCCGAAATGGGTCATCGCCATGGGCGCCTGCGCCTCCTCCGGCGGCATGTATCGCAGCTATGCCGTGCTCCAAGGTATCGACCACCTTATTCCGGTTGACGTCTACGTCTCCGGTTGCCCGCCCCGCCCCGAAGCCCTCCTCGACGGCCTCATGCGGCTGCAGAAAAAAATCATGGGAGAACATTCTTTTCTCGAACAGAAAAAGGAACTGCTTGCCTCGATCTGAATGAAACTTTCCGACGTCGCAGATGCTCTGGCCTCCCGCTTCGAGGCGGGCGTGTCCGGCCGCGTGGAATTCCGCGGAGAAACAACCTTGTGGCTCCAACCTGAAGTCCTCCGACCGGTCTGTGAATTCTGCCGCGACGAACTCGGCTTCAACTTCCTCCTCGATATCTCGAGCATCGACAATTTTGAGCACGAGCCACGCTACGAGGTCGTTTACGAGCTCTATTCCCTGGGAAGCGGACTCCACCTCCGTCTCAAGACCACTGCCACGGAGGACGAGCCCGAAGTGCCGACCGTCTGCGACCTCTGGCCGACCGCCAACTGGCACGAGCGCGAAGTCTGGGACATGATGGGCATCCGCTTCGCCCGCCACCCGGACCTACGCCGCATTATCATGTGGGATGGTTATCCGTACCATCCCCTGCGCAAAGATTTCCCCCTGGAGGGCAAATTCAGCGACGTGCCCGACGTTGCCTTCACCGAACCTGCCCCCCTTGCCGGCGGCCCGTTTGTCACCACCCCCGTCGAGGGCACCACTGAAGTCCGCGAACCGCGCGCCCGTCGCGCCGGCGACCTTCCGCCCGAGCAGACCTTCATCGCGGAACCTTGATCTCCACGCCGGAACAGCTGGCGGACTTCACCTCCCGCCTCGACACGCACAAGGTTATCGGACTCGATACCGAGGCGGACAGTCTGCACAGCTACTACGAAAAAGTCTGCCTCGTGCAGGTTTGCTCGCCCGACGGCTATTTCCTGGTCGACCCGCTGGCCGAAGGACTAGATCTTTCCGCGTTCTACGCGTCTCTCACCACGCACACTCTCATCATCCACGGTGCGGATTACGATCTGCGACTGCTCGGACGTCATCCGTCCTTCGCCGCTGCCGACATCTTCGACACATCCATCGCCGCGCGCTTCCTCGGCCTCGAACAAATCGGCTACGCGGCCCTCGTGCAGAAATTTTTCGGTGTCACCCTGTGCAAAGCTTCGCAGCGTGCCGACTGGGGACGCCGCCCCCTGCCGCCACGCATGGAAGAGTACGCGCTCAACGACGTCCGCTACCTTCTTCCTTTGGCCGAAATCCTCGAAAACCAACTCAAAGAACTCGGCCGGTGGGAGTGGTATGGCCAGACCCGCGACGCCATGGTGCAAAGCGCCCGCGAACCGCGCGAACGTGATCTGGAAAATGCCTGGCGCGTCAACGGCAGTAGCAAACTCGCACCCCGCGAGGCCGCTGTTCTTCGCGCCCTCTGGCACTGGAGGGATGCCGAAGCCAGCGCTTGGGACCGTCCCACCTTCCACGTCCTCTCCAACGACCGCATGATTGATGCGGCCTGTGCTGCCGTGGCCGGGCAGAAATTCGAGGTCCATCGCATGCCGCCCCCGCGTTACGCGCGCATGAAGGAAACTCTCCGTGCGGCTCTCGATCTTCCCGAAAGCGAATGGCCCATCTTCGAGCGCGAACGCAAACCCCGGCCCAGCGGTGCCGCCTGCCGCCTTTTCGAAAAACTCCGCGAAAAGCGTGATACCGTGGCCCGCGAACTCGCCATCGACCCCTCCCTCATCGCCTCGCGCCTCACTCTGATGTCCGTTGCCCAGCAAAACTGTGCCCGCCTTCTGCCTTGGCAACGTGACCTGCTTCAGGTCGATCTTCTTTAGACCAGATCCGTCCCCCGCGCCGCCCGCTATGACCCCGACCGCCCGCGAAACCATCCGGCGCGCCCTGGCCGAAGACCTCGGCTCCGGAGACATCACCTCCGAGTGCTTTATCCCCGCGGACCATCGTTCAAACGCCCGCATCACCGCGCGCGAATCCGCCATCCTGGCCGGCACCGCCGCCGCCACGGAAGTCTTCCGCCAAGTTCTACCGACCATCGAGCTCACGGCCCATCAGAACGACGGCGACCGACTCGCCCCCGGCGCCCTCATTCTCACTGCCACGGGTCCGACCCGCGCCCTCCTCTCGGCCGAACGCACCGCCCTCAACTTCCTCCAGCGACTCAGTGGCATCGCCACCCTCACCGGTTTCTTTGTCGAGGCCGTGGCCGGAACAAAAGCGATCATTCTCGATACCCGAAAAACCACCCCCGGACTCCGCGAGTTCGAACGCCTTGCCGTCCTGGCCGGCGGCGGCACCAACCACCGATCCGGCCTCTTCGACCGCGTCCTGGCCAAGGACAACCACCTCGCCGTTACCGCCGACGCCAACGGACTGCAAAGCGCCATCGACGAAGCCAAAAAACGTGCGCCCGGCATCCTCATCGAAATCGAAGCCGACTCCCTCGACCAGGTCCGCCTCCTCTGCGGCCTCCGCGACATCGACATCATCCTCCTCGACAACATGTCGAACGACCAACTGCGTGCTGCCGTCGAGATCCGCGCCGACCGTAAAATTCTCCTCGAAGCCAGCGGCGGGGTGAACCTCGACACGGTTGCCGCTATTGCCGCCACCGGCGTCGATCACATCTCGGTCGGCGCCCTCACCCACTCGGCGAGAGCCATCGATCTCTCGCTCGAAATTACTTAGGACGTTTCGAAAAGAACGGCGCCGGTGGGATGCCCAAGTCGGGCCTCAGCCCCGATTTACCGTTCCCTTCGGCCCAACCCTGCCACTAACCGGGTCCCCCAGCTTGCTTAAAGCTCCCAGCCTGCTTAATTGCTTCACCAGCCCATGCACCCGCAAAAAGCAGCTCTGGTCCGCCTGCTCGCCGACGACGACGAGCAAACCGTGCGACTGGTCAAAGCACAACTGGCCCAAGACGGTGCCGGCCAACTTGAAGACCTGCGTGACTTGGCCGGCTGCGACCATCCTGTGGCTGCGCTCCACGCTCGGGATGTCCTCCACGAGGTGATGCAACACGAGGCGCTCGGCCGGTTCGAAAACTTGTGTGGATCCTTCAACGACAACTCGGACCTCGAGGAGGCCTGCTGGCTTTTGGGGGCCGCCATGCTGAGGGGATTCGAACCAACACCTTACCGGCAACGTCTGGCCACTTGGGGCACCGAACTAGACCGCCGTCTTCGCCGCGCCCCGGCCACCCGGCAAAAGGTCGAGGTCATGGCGGACTTTCTCGCCGGCGAACTCGTTTTCGTCGGCAATACCGACGACTACTACAATGACCGCAACTCTCTCCTGCCCTGCGTGCTCGATTCGCGCAAAGGCATCCCGATCACCCTCACGCTGGTTTACATGCTTGTCGGCCACCATGCCGGCCTTCCGGTCGAAGGGGTCAACCTGCCGGGTCACTTCCTCGCCCGCTACGACAATATCCTTTTCGACCCGTTCCATCAGGGAAAAATCCTGACCCGCCGCGATTGCGAGGAAATTCTCCGTCGCCAGAACCAGACCCTGGAAGACTGGCACCTCGCGTCCGCTTCGCCGCGGCAAATACTTGCCCGCATCCTTGCCAATCTACTCTACGTTTATCACCGACAAGGCGACAGCACCCAATACGCGCGTCTCAAACGTTGGAGCCACTTGCTCGTCCGCGGCTGATGCAAGCCGAGGTGATCAACACGGGATCCGAACTTCTGCTCGGGCTCGTCACCAACACCCACCTCGGCTACCTCGCCGGGGAGCTCGCCCCCTGCGGCGTGTCCATTGCCCGGCAGGTTTGCGTGCCCGATGGCCCGCCCATCCGCCAAGCCCTCGAGGCCGCACTCGGCCGCTCGGATCTCGTTTTTACCACCGGAGGGCTGGGGCCGACATCCGACGACGTCACGCGTGAGGCAGCCGCGGAGTTGCTGGGGCTTCCTTTGCACCCCGACGAAGAAATCCTTGCCGAGATCCGCCAAAGGTTCGCCCGCCGCGGCCTCCCTATGGCCGGTCGTATCGCGCGGCAAGCTATGGTTCCAGCCGGCGCGGAAGTGCTGCCCAACCCGAACGGGACCGCCCCCGGACTCTACTTTCCCCCGCTGGTGTTGGGGGGACGCCGCGCACGTCAGCTTTTCCTCCTGCCCGGACCTCCGCGCGAATTGAGGCCGATGTTTGCCGATCACGTCCTGCCCAAACTGCACGCCGTGCTCCCCCCCTCCTCTTTTCGCGAGCGCCGTATTTACCGCCTCACCGGCATCGGCGAAAGTCAGGTTGAAGAACGTATTGGCAAGCAGCTTGAGGAGCGTGGCGACATTGAAGTCGGTTACTGCGCACGCCCCTCCGAGGTGGACTTCCGCCTTATCGGACCGCCCGCCATCCTCGCCCAGACAGAGCCCGCCATCCGCGCAATGCTCGGGGAGTGGATTTATTCGGACGGAGCCACTCTCGAGTCGGCGGTGGTCGGCTTGCTGCGCGAAAGACAGCTCACCTTGGCCGCGGCCGAATCATGCACCGGCGGTTCTTTGGCCGGACGCATCACCAATGTCCCCGGCGCTTCGCAGGTCTTTCTTGCCGGTTACGTCACTTATGGCAACGAGGCCAAGGAAAATACCCTCGGTGTTCCTGCCAGTCTGCTCGCCGTGCACGGCGCAGTGAGCGAACCCGTCGCGGCGGCTATGGCGGAAGGTGCCCGCCGCGTCTCCGGGGCACGCTACGCGCTCTCAACAACCGGCATTGCCGGACCGGACGGCGGAACGGAGGCCAAACCGGTCGGCACGGTCTTCGTGGCCCTCGCCGACGTGGAACATCCCACGGTGGTCCGCCGCTGCTACTTCCCGCTCGACCGAGTCACCTTCAAACACATGACTACCAGCGCGGCCCTCGACCTTCTTCGTCGCCGGATGCTCGGACTGCCGCTCCAACTCGGAGGCGGTTCTTCCTCGCCACGTTTGGGCTGAAGCCGTTGGGCTGGGCGCGACCTACTTCTTCTTAAACTCCAGGCGGTCCTTCTCCACCTCCGCGACGATAGAGTCTCCTTCGACAAATTGTCCGTCGAGGATGGCCACGCTGAGCGGATTCAAGATTTGCTGCTGGATGACGCGCTTGAGCGGCCTCGCCCCGTACGCCGGATCATACCCTTCCTTGGCCAGAAACTTCTTCGCCTTCTCGGTCAGGGTCATCCGGATATTCTGCTGGCCAAGACGCTGGAGCAGGCGCTTGAGCTGGATGTCGACGATGCTGGTGATTTCTTTGTCCGTCAGACGGTCGAAAATGATCGTCTCGTCGATGCGGTTGATGAATTCCGGACGGAAGTGCCCGCGCAAGGCCTCCATGACCCGGCGGTTCCGCTCCTCGACCGGCAGGTCCTCCATGATGAACTGGCTGCCGATATTCGAGGTCATGATGATCACCGTATTTTTGAAATCCACCGTCCGGCCTTGACCGTCGGTGATTCGTCCGTCGTCCAGCACCTGCAGGAGCGCATTGAAAACATCGCTGTGCGCTTTCTCAACCTCGTCAAAGAGCACCACGGAATACGGGTGGCGCCGCACCGCTTCGGTCAGCTGGCCGCCCTCGTCGTAACCGACGTAACCCGGAGGCGCTCCGATCAGCCGCGCAACGGTGTGCTTTTCCATGTATTCGCTCATGTCGAGGCGGACAATGGCATTTTCGTCGTCGAAGAGGAATTCGGCTAGCGCTTTGCACAGCTCGGTTTTACCCACACCGGTTGGCCCGAGGAACATGAACGACCCGATCGGACGATTCTCATCCTGCAAGCCGGCCCGCGCCCGGCGTACGGCATTGGCCACCGATTTGATGGCCTGGCTTTGTCCGACCACCCGTTCCATCAGACGTTCCTCCATTTTGACCAACTTCTGCCGCTCACCCTCCTGCAAACGGGTCACCGGAATGCCGGTCCAAGTGGAAACAACTTTGGCCACATCGTCCTCCGTGACTTCCTCCCGGAGGAGTTGTCCCCCTCCCTCCTTGGCCATCTTCTTGTTGTGTTCCTCGAGCCTGCTGGCGACTTCGGGGATCCTGCCGTATTGAATTTCACTCGCTTTGGCGAAATCGCCCTGCCGTTGAGCCAATTCAAGTTCGTTTTTCAGCTGCTCGACCTGCTCAGCCAGCTTGCGGGATTCGGAAACCTGCTTTTTTTCATTCTGCCACTGGGCCTTGAGCTTGGACCCTTGCTCCTTGAGATCGGCCAGCTCCTTTTCCAATTTGGAAAGCCGTTCCTTGCTTGCCGCATCCTTTTCTTTTTTCAAAGCGGCGCGCTCCATCTCGCCCTGCATGATTTCGCGCTCGAGCTTGTCGAGTTCGGTCGGCATGGAATCCAGCTCGATTTTCAAACGCGATGCCGCCTCGTCGATCAGATCGACGGCTTTGTCCGGCAAAAACCGGTCACTGATGTAGCGGTCGCTCAGCACCGCAGCACCGACCAGAGCGCTGTCCTGGATCCGTACGCCATGGTGCACCTCATAGCGTTCTTTCAGTCCGCGCAGGATGGCAATGGTGTCCTCCACACTCGGTTCCTTGACCATGACCGGCTGGAAGCGGCGTTCGAGAGCGGCATCCTTCTCGATGTATTTCCGGTATTCGTCGAGCGTGGTGGCGCCGATGGTCCGGAGCTCCCCGCGGGCCAACTGCGGCTTGAGCATGTTGGAAGCGTCGGCCGACCCCTCGGCCGCGCCGGCTCCGACAATGGTGTGCAACTCGTCGATGAACAGGATGATCTGCCCTTCGCTCGAGGTAACTTCTTTGAGGAATGCTTTGAGGCGCTCCTCGAATTCGCCGCGGAACTTCGCCCCGGCAATCATCGCGCCGATGTCCATGGCCACGAGCTTCTTGTTCTTGAGGGACTCGGGGACGTCCCCGCTGACAATGCGGCGGGCCAGACCTTCGACAATGGCCGTTTTGCCCACCCCGGGTTCGCCGATGAGCACCGGGTTGTTTTTGGTACGACGCGAAAGAACCTGCATGGTCCGGCGGATTTCCTCGTCGCGGCCGATGACCGGGTCGATTTTCCCCCGCTTGGCCAACTCGGTCAGATCGCGGCCGTATTTCTCCAGCGTCTGGTATTTTTCCTCGGGATTCTGGTCAGTGACACGCTGCGAACCGCGCACCTCGACCAGCGCCTTCATCAATTTGTCGTGCGTTGCGCCATCCGCTTTGAGCAGCTTGGCCGCGGCATCCGAGCCTTGCGAAAGGGCCAACAGGTAGTGCTCGGCACTAAGATACTCGTCCTTGAGGTTCTCCATGATGCCTTCGGCCGCTTCAAGGGTCCGGCGCAGATCATTCCCGAGGTGCGGTTGGGAAACGTTTCCGGAAACTTTCGGACGGCGGTCGAGTTCGGCCTTGAGCTGCTCGCCAAGCCGCGCAGTGGAAACGCCGACCTTCTGGAGCAGCGGAACGGCCACACCCTCGGACTGGTCCAGCAGCGCGAGCAAGAATTGCTCGTTGCCGATTTCCTGCTGGTGAAGCTTGCTTGTGATGTCGGCAGCGGCGCTGAGCGCCTCCTGCATCTTCTGGGTGAAGCGGTCCGGTCTCATAAGGCCAAAAAAACTACCACTACTTCAGGCGGATACGCATGCGAATAAATGCAGGAATATCCAGGTCCTGTCCGTCCACCATCGTCGGGACGAGGTCCTTGAACCGGCCCCGCATCGCCTGATCCAGAGGCAACTCTTCTTGCGTCTGGCCGGATTCATTTTTCTTCCCTTTACCCTTGCCGCGTTTACCGCCGGAATCGGCCGGCTTATCGCCTTCCGCCGGGCCATCCGCCTCCGCTACCGGCTCCGCGGGCAATTCGAGATCATCCTCGTCCTCCGCAAGAAGTGACGGAACCCCCGAATGCGTGCACCCGAGGATGGTCACCCCCAGATTCCCGCCGGCCGCCGGATCGTTGGCAACCCCGACATGCACCAGTGTGGCGGGGCCGAAATGGTCGGAAAGGCGACACAGCACCGACCGTAACTCGGTTAGTGTGAGCGAGTCGTCCCCCGTCAGGTGAACGAGGACCCGCCCGGGCTCGGATAAAAGTTTGCCCTCCTCGAGCAGAGGACTGCGCAAGGCTTCATCAACAGCCAACTGCACCCGGTCGGATCCGGACGCCGCACCATAGCCGAAATGAGCCCGAGCATCAGCCCCCGAGAACATCTGGAGCAATTCGTCGAGTCCGACGGGCATCACGGCCGGCAAGCCGACCATTTGCGCAATGGCCCGTGCGGCCAACGAAACAACGCCCGCCGCCGCACCAAAAGCCTCGGCCACCGGCGCCTCCGCACGAACAACCTCAATCATGCGGTCGTTTTCAAAGCACAAGACAGCGAGGCAGTGCCGCCCGAGCCGCACAAGCGATTCTTCGGCCAGCTCCCGCTTGCGCGAGCCCTCCGCAGCAAAGGGCAAAGTCACGACGGCGATAACCAAGGCACCGGACTTCTTGGCCTGTTCGGCTACGACGGGTGCGGCTCCGGAGCCGGTGCCACCTCCGAGCCCAGCGCACAAGACCACGACCTCGGCTCCTTTGCACTCGGCGCGTAAATCGGTTAAACTCTCGCTGGCCGAGGCGCGGCCGCGCGCGACATCCCCACCCGACCCGAGGCCCTTGGCCACTCCGTGGCCGATTTGCATTTTGCGTGGAGCCGGCGAGGCAGCCACCGCCTTGGCGTCTGTGTGTACCGCGACGAGGTCGGCCGGTGCTCCCGGTTCACCGGCAAGGCGCGCGAGGACGGCCAGGCCCGCATTGCCCAAGCCGACCACCTTGATGGAGGAAACGGCGGCCGGCGGGGTGGAAAACCTTTCGTTGGTGCCGACCGTGATCATAACCCTGGGATAATCCGTCCGAATTTGCTCCGCAGCCGGTCGAAGACGGAAATTTCTTCCAGCGCTTCCTGCGCGGCCTGCGCATAAAGGACGAGCCCGATCGCGGTGCTCCATCGCGGACTTTCAAAGATGGCCGTCGGGCCCATAAGAGGGCGCGGAGACGCCACGCGGGCCGGAACACCGAAGACATCCGTGGCCAGGGTGGCGATTCCTTTGAGTTCGGCCGTGCCCCCGGTGAGGACCACGCCGCCGCCGACAAATTGGGCTTGGCGGTCGAAGTTGATGCGACGTTTGACCAAAACGAAAACTTCCCGCACCCGGGCTTCGGTCACCTTGTTCAGGCTCGAGCGCTCGATTTCCCCGCCGGCGTAGGTCGGATCCTCGATGCGCACGGTGCCGCGAGCTGCGGTGGCGCCCGGCGCCACATCAGCCTCTTCAGTCTTGAGCTTGTCGGCCCACTTGGTCGGAACCCGCAGGCCGATCGAAATGTCATTGGTCACATGGTCGCCTCCCACGGCAAGCACGCCGCTTTGCCGGACGGAGCCCTCGCGAAAGAGAATGAAGTCCGTGGTGCCCCCGCCGATGTCGATGACAAGGACGCCGCTTTCGCGGTCGCTTTGGTCGAGCACGGCGTGCGCCGAGGCCACCGCACTCATCACGACGTTGGTCACTTTGAGGTTGGCTTCGCGGATGCAGCGCAGACTGTTTTGGATGCGCGTCTTGGTGCCATGCACAATATGGAATTCGGCCTCAAGCTTGCGTCCAATCATCCCGAGGGGACTGGAGACACCCTCTTGTCCGTCGACGTAATAATGCTGGTTGATGGTGTGCAGGAAGACGTTGCCCGCGGGAATGCTGACATCGAGCGCGCTTTGCTCGACCTCTTGAATGTCTTCTTCTTCGATTTCGTCGCGATCATCCGGAATGGGTATGCCGCCACGGTTGTTGAGACTTTCAAGATGCGCCCCGGTGACCGAAGCAACCACCCCGCTAATCTCACGATCAGCTTTTTCTTCCGCTTCAGAGACCGCCTCGTTGAGGCAAAGGGTGATTTTGCCGATGTCGACGATCTCACCTTTGCGCACCCCGCGGGAAAGCGCTTCTCCCGTGCCGATGATGCGCAGCAGTCCGTCGCTGCGCGTCTCGGCAATAACCGCCGCAACTTTGGAGGTTCCTATTTCCAAGCCGACATGAAGATGCGCGCGGGCCATAAAGATCAGCGATTCTTGACCGTAGTGGGCGCAGTCGCCGCTTCGGCGGGCGGGGCTTCGCCCACAAACGTCACCGGTGTATTGCGCACGGGAATGAGGTTGACCGTGGCCACACGGCGCGAAGTCTGGCCGACGTGGAGCAAAATGAGTTGAAGGCGGTCGAGTTGGCCCGGGAGATCGTCCGGCCCGAAAGTGAGGCGGGTTTGCGGGTCATTCCATGCCGTGATGCACCAGCCCTTGCTGATATCCACGGCGCGCAGCTTCACCTCGGGAGCGGTGCGCTCGGCGGCGAGGCCGAGCAAATCAAGCGCGGCGAGCAGTTCGGGCATTTCAATTTTGTCCCCCAAACGCCACTGCTCCGTCGGTACCCCGTAAACCACAGGCAACCTTGTGTAGGACGCCTCGAAGCCTTGGGGCTTGATCATCACTCCCGTCGCGTCGACCAAACAGGCGGTCTCCATGGTCGAGGGGTCCGCACCCGTGTCGGTCGGCGCGACCCACGCCACGGGCCGTCGCGCCTCGATCGAAATGGACACGGTGTCGGGCAAGATGCGCTCGACGCGCGCGGACTGGATCTCGGGAATGGACGCCAGGGCACTTTGGGCGGACTCGAGATTGAGCGAGAAAATATTGAGTCCTTCGCGGATGCCCGTCTTGACCAGCGCCTCCTCGCGAGTCATCACCCCGTCGGTGTTCACCTCGACCACCCGCACCTCATAATTCTTGTTCTTGGTGAAAAAGTTTTCAACAAACAAGTTGACGCCGAACCATGCCACGACAAGCAACCCGGTAAGAAACAGGGCCTCGCAAGTGTAAAGCAGGACCTTCTGGTTGCGGCGGCGGCGCTCTGTCTCCGCCGTGGCCGTCACCTCCAACAAATGCTCGCGGCGACCACGGCGGACAGAACGACGGCGGCGCGGTTTTTTGCGGGAGAAAAGATTCATGGACGTAGGATGGCGCGGGTTTGCAGGGACAACCGTGCGATTTTTTCACACAGCCCGAGAAAACTGAGACCAGCCTCCGCGGCCGCCTTGGGCAGGAGGCTGGTTTCGGTCATGCCGGGAATCGTGTTGGCCTCGAGGACAAACGGAAGGCCGTCGGCCCGCAAGAGAATGTCGACTCGCGAGTAAACTTTCAACCCGAGCGCGCGGTGCGCGGCCAGTGCCGTCTCCTGCATCAACCGGGTTTCGGCCTCGTTGAGGGGTGCGGGGCAAAAGTACTCGGAAGCTCCTTTGGTGTACTTGTGCGCATAATCGTAAAATCCTTCGTGCGGACGGATCTCGACCACGGCTGTTGCTTGGTCGCCAACCACCCCAACCGTCAACTCACGCCCCTCCACCAATTCTTCGACCAGAATCTCCCGGTCCAAGGCGGCGCAGTCGGCCAGTGCTCCCTCCAATTGCCCTGGTTCGCGCACGAGGTGCACACCGACGCTGGACCCCTCGCGAGGAGCCTTGACCACGACCGGGAGGGGCAAAGTCGGCAGTTGGCCGGCTCGGAGCACCTCCCAGCGCGGGGTAGAAACCCCGGCCTGCGCGAACAATTTTTTGCTCTCCAACTTGTCGAAGGCCACACGACTGGCCGCCTCCCCTTCTCCAGTGTAAGGAATTCCACGTTGTTCAAGGATGGCTTGGATCTGACCGTCCTCCCCGAAAGTCCCGTGCATCATGAGAAAGCAAAGTCCGGTGTCATCCGGCAAAGCCAAGTCCGGCCCGTGCACGTCAACCTCGCTCACGCGATAGCCGCCTTGGCGCAAGGCGTGGGCCACGGCCGCCCCGGAGCGCAGGGAAACCTCGCGCTCTGACCCGGGACCGCCCATGAGCACGGCGATGTGGAGGGCTCGCAGATCGGTCGCACTCATGAGGCCTCCTCCCCGAGGATTTGCACCTCGGTCTCGAGGCGCACACCCTGCTTGCGGAGAACCTCCGCGCGCACGTGTTCGACAAGGGCAAGCACCTCGGAAGCAGTGGCTCCCCCCTCGTTGAGAATGAAGTTGGCATGGACTCCGGACACCCGCGCCCCCCCAACCCGCGCCTCTTTGAGGCCGGAGGCATCAATCAATTGGCCGGCCTTTCCGCTCTCCGGGTTGCGGAAAATGCAGCCGGCACTCGCTCCGACGGGCTGCGAGGATTTGCGCTTGGTTGCATATTCGCGCGTCCGCCGCTCGACTTCCTCCGGCGTCGAAAGCTCGCCGCGGAAAACGGCAGACAGTGCGTAATTCTTTCGCAAAACTGGCACGCTGCGGTAGTGGACTTCCAGATCACGGGGTGATTTTTCAAAAATATTACCCTCGTGATCGGCGTAGCGAAGCCGTTCCACCTGGTCGAAGGCTTCGACCCCCATGGCGCCAGCATTCATGCGCAGACATCCGCCCACATCGCCGGGGATCCCTTCCATCCACTCGAAACCACGGACGCCGGCGGTTGCCGCCGCACCGCTCAGCGCCTTGAGCCGTACACCGACTCCGGCCCGGATCGATGGGCCCTCCAGGCAAAAATCGCCGAACACGCCGCGACGAAGCCGGACAACGACGCCGAGCAGACCGCCATCCCGGATGATAAGATTCGACCCCCGGCCGATGACCGTGAGAGGAAGACCGGCTTCGTGGGAGGCCCGCACCAAGTCGCAAAAACCCTCTTCCGTCTCGGGCTCGAGCCAGAATTGCGCGGGTCCGCCCACCCGCATGGTGGTATGCTTGGACAGTGGCTCATAAAGACGCGCCACCCCGGCCCCCATCACGCTGGTCAGCTTGTCCAAAATCTGCAGGTCCGCGGCCAGAACCGCACCCTGCTCGTGAATGTTCCCGGCCCCGAGCGTGACGAGCAGGTCTCCGGGACGGAGCAGCCGCCCGGCCTCTCGCCCGGCCTCCTCCCTCGACGGGATGTAGACGGCATGCGCGCAACCGGCCTTACTGGCCGCATCGGCAATCAACCGACCGCTTACCCCCGGAAGAGGATCCTCGCCGGCCGGGTAAATTTCCGTCACGACAACCACGTCGGCCACAGCCAAAGCACACCCGAAATCGTCTTCCAGCGCCTGCGTGCGCGTATAGCGGTGAGGTTGGAAAAGCAAAAGTACGCGGCCGCGACCTGTGTCGCGCGCGGTGCGGATCACCGCGGCTATCTCGCTCGGATGGTGCCCGTAATCGTCGACGAGCAAATGGCGTTCCGAAAAATGAAGAACTTCGAAACGCCGGCGCGCGCCACGGAAGCCTTGCAGGGCAGCCGCGCATTTGGCCATGTCGAAACCCAATTCAGCGGCGAGAGCCAATACCGCGGTCGCGTTGACCACATTGTGCTCACCCGGAACGTTGAGGGTGACACGGGCAAGTTCCCGGCCTTCTCGGCAGAAAGAAAAGGTCGAGGCGAATCCCGCGGGCCGGATATCGGTGCAGGCATAAGTTCCGGTTTTCCCGTAAGAAACAACCTGCGGCCGGCCAGCACAAATCCGCACCGCACCGGCGTCGTCGGCACAATAGAAAATTTTGCCGGATGTCTGGTCGAGCAATTGACCGAAAGCCGCGTCGATCGCCGCCAGATCGGCATAGTGGTCGAGGTGCTCGGGCTCGATGTTGAGCACGATGACGTGTTCCGGATGGTAAAGAACGATCGTGCCATCGCTTTCGTCGCCCTCGGCCACGAAATACTCGCCGCCGGCATCCCAGCGCGCGTTTGTGCCGAGAATCGGGATTTCTGCGCCGACATAGTGCGAAGGGTGTGCGCCCGCGGCACGCAAGACGTGCGCGGTCATGGCCGAGACGGTTGTTTTCCCGTGCATACCCGCTACCAGAATCCCCTTTTTTCCCAGGATGAGCGCCGCCAGCGCTTCCGCGCGCCTCACCATGGGTTTGCCCAGACTGCGCGCCGCATCGAAGGCCGCGTTCCCTTCGCGGATGGCCGAGGAATAGACGACCAGCTGCGCATCGACCACGTCGTCGGCCCGCTGCGGCGTGTGAAAATCAAGACCGAGAGACTGCAAACGCTTCACTTCGACGGTATCCACCTTGTCGGACCCGCTGACCCTGTGGCCGAGCGCGAGTAACAGTGCCGCGATGCCGCTCATGCCCGAGCCCGCCACCCCGATGAGGTGAATCCGGCGTGGCGCACCGTGGAGCAAGTCGGCCAGTTCTTTGGTCGTCATGACTTTGCTTCCGTCAAAACCGCGGCCACCCGCGCCGCCGCATCCCGCGGAGCCAGCGCTTTAGCCGCAGCTGCCATGCTGGCCAAAGTTTCCGGTGATTCCAGCAAAGAGATTACCAGTCGCGACAGGCTTTCGCCCGTTGCTTCCGGCTCGGCCAGCAACTTTGCCGCGCCGGCGCGGGTAAAAATCTCCGCATTCAGCCTCTGGTGATCCTCGGTGGCGTAGGGAAAGGGAACAAGAACAGAGGGGAGACCGAACCATGACAATTCTCCGAGACTGGCGGCGCCCGAGCGGGAGATAGCCAGATCGGCCACGGGATAAACTTCCTGCATGCGGTCGCAAAAGGGCAGGACCACGGCAGGTACTCCCGCAGCGGCATAAGCGGACTGCACGGTCTCGACATCACGCTTCCCGGCCAGATGCACAACCTGCAAGGCGGCAGCCGCCAAATGAGATGCGGCTTGCGCCATCAGGGCGTTGATTCCAGCCGCCCCTTGGCTCCCTCCCATGACAAGGAGCGTCGTCCGCTCCGGCTCGAGGCCAAGCGCACGCCGTGCTTCGGCGCACGCCGGCGCGGCTTCGGCCAGTTCCCGGCGAATCGGCGTTCCTGTGACCCGGGTCGTGCTTTTCGAAAAATGACGCTCACAGTCGTCGAAGCCGAGGAGCACGGAGCGGCAAAATCGGGCGGCGAGGCGGTTTGCCTTGCCGGGAATGGCGTTCGACTCGTGCAAAAAAGCAGGTATTCCGCGGCAGCGGGCGGCAATAAGCGGGGCAATACTGGTGAATCCTCCCATGCCCAGAACCGCGTCGGGGCGATCTGTATCATAGGAGGAACCGCAGGACTTGATGCTCGAACGCAGGCGGCGCAGGAAAGTGACCATGGCGGGAGAAAAGATGGCAGGCAGGCCGATCGACGGGAGCTTCCGGCGCGGCAGATCGGGATGGGCCTGCAGGGCTCGGGCATCGATCTCCTTCTCCGAAACAAAGAGCAGAACCTCGTGACCTTGGCCACGCAGAACTTCCGCCACCGCCAGCCCCGGAAAGAGATGCCCCCCCGTTCCTCCGCATGCGATGGCAAACTTCATAATCAAAAGCGGACTGCGAGGCTGGTTGCCGGGACAACGCGCGCACGGCGTTTCGGCTCGCGGCGTCCTTGGCGGTGGATGTTGACGAGGATTCCGACGAGCAACATCGAAACCGCGAGATTGCTGCCGCCGTAGCTGATAAAAGGAAGAGGCATGCCTTTGTTCGGCAGGAGCGAGGTGGTCACCCCGATATTAATCGCCGCCTGCAGCGTGATGATAATGGTGATGCCGAAGCCGAGAAGCATGCCGAAGCGGTCTTTGGCATTCATGGCAATGAGGACCCCGGCCAAAAGGATGAGCAGAAAACAGAAAACCGTCAGCAAGGTGAATCGCAGCCCGAGTTCCTCGCCGATCATGGGAAAAATAAAATCGGTGTGGGCATACGGCAGGTAGAGCATTTTCTGCCGGCCATTGCCAAGACCCAGACCGTCCACGCCCCCGGCCCCGAAAGCGAGGAGGGCCTGCCATTGCTGCAAGCCCTCACCCAGCTTGTATTTTTCCGGATCGAGAAAGGCGATAATGCGCCCCATCCGTTCCTCGATATGGAAAGCGGCCACGCAGAGTACAGCCACGCCGGCGCCGATCAAAGGGAGCAGCCAGCGCAAACCGGTCCCGGCCACGAAGGCCATGGCCAGCGCCGTTGTGCCGATCAGCGCCGTCGCCCCGAGGTCCACCTCGACCACGATAAGAGCCATGATGACGCCCGCCGCGGCGAGAGGCAGGGCGAAGCCGCGCCAGAATTCCGCCGCCTGTTCCTCATGGCGTGCATACCACGAGGCGAGGAAAAAGAGCACGGCGATCTTGCCCAGTTCGCTCGGTTGAAAACTGGCGAAACCCAAATTGACCCAGCGCCACGCGCCATTGACCTTCATTCCGATCGGGGGGACAAAGCAGAGGACGAGCATGACGGCAGCCGCCCCGTATACCCATGGCCACCAACGGGCCCAGAGGCGGTAATCGAGCAGGGCGGCGGCCACCAATGCCGATCCGCCGATGACCAGCCACATCAACTGGCGTTTGACAAAAAAATACATGTCGCCCCGGCTGTCATGGGCGAAAGCTCCCGTGCTGAAAAGCATGACGATCCCGATGGCGAGAAGACTCCCCATGGAAAGAATCAGAATGTAGCCCGTGCGGCGGCGCATGGACTGTTTTTCAGTTTGCTTTGGCCGGGACCTTGAGGACTTGGCCAATCTGCAGCTTGGTCGGGTCCTCGATGCTGTTGACTTTGAGCAAGTCCTGGGAAGTCACACCGAGTTTCTTGGCAATCTTGTAGGGATTGTCGCCTTTTTCCACCTTGTAAGTACCCACTGCGGCCGCCAGAGCAGGGACGTCTTTCGGCGCGACTTTGTTTGCTACGGCAGCTTTCGGCGGCGAAGTCTGGGTCACGGCCGGCGCCGCGGCGGCGGCGACCGCGGGAGGAGCCGCCAGTTTCGTCGTTGCGACGGAAGTCGACGTTGCCGCCACCGGTATCTCGGACCCGATCACGGGCAAAGGCTCGTCCGCATCCCCGGGTTGGCGCTGGGGAGCAGCGGGGACAGCGGGTGCAACCGGCGTCGCCGCAGCCGGCGACGGGACGACCCCTGCGGCCTTCGCTAACCGGCCGGAAAGGTTGGTGATCAGATCGGGGTTTTTGTTCACCTTGATGTGGTTGAAGGCGTAGATACCGCCCACCGCGACAACGTGCAGGATAAGCACGACCATGAAAGCGTGGGAAAGTTTCATGTTGGGCTCCGCCTCGTAGTACTCCTCTTCGCCCCCGCGCGCAGCGCGGGCCGAGGCTCGCACCACTTTGCGCCCGCGCGACTTGGCCGTCAGTTTGCTGAATAATGGGATTTTCATAATAGGTGGTTGGTTGGTTGGATCATTTGGGTCAGTTGTTTGAAAGTGTTGCCGCGCTCCTCGTAGCTGCGGAACATGTCGAAGGAAGATGTGCCCGGGGAGAAAAGGACCGTGTCGCCCCGACGGGCCAAGGCGCGCGCTTGGGCCACCGCCTCCTCGAGGGAATCGGCCGGATGGCAGGACGTAGCCTGCGCCCAATCGCGGGTGATGGAGTCGCGCATTTCGCCGATGAGCACGGCGTCGTGGACCCGCTCTTTGACGAGACCTGCCACCGGCCCGAAGCCGAAGCCCTTGTTTTTGCCGCCCGCGATCAGCACCACCCCTCCGCTCTGTCCGCGCAATGCCTGGGAGAGCGCATCAAGGTTGGTCGATTTCGAATCATTGATCCAGGTGATGCCGTCCGTATCCCGGACAAATTCGCAACGGTGCGGTGGGGGGACGTAAGCGCGCGCGGCCGGAAGCATCGCTTCCATTCCGGCCCCGAGGCAAAGGCCGGCGCCCAGCGCGGCCATCAGATTCTCCGCATTGTGCGGCCCGCGCAGGCGGGTTTCCGCCATGGCAAGTACGGCCGTCCCCCGATGAAGAATCGTATCCCCTGCGCCGAGAGTGAAGTCCGCCTCGACGCCGGGCAAGGCACTGAAAGTCACGCGCCGGGCGCGCAAGGCCGGCAGCTCCGCCCGGGCGTTGACCACGGCAAAGTCTTCCGCCGTCTGGCGATCGAAAATGCGCAGTTTTGCGGCGCGGTAAGAAGCCAAGTCCGGGTAGCGGTCCAGATGGTTTGCGCTGAAGTTGGTCCAGACCGCCACCCGGGGACGGAAAACATCCGTCGTTTCCAACTGGAAAGAGCTGATTTCAACGACGGCCGCGCCCAGCGAGCTGCTGCGAATGGCTACCTCGCTGAAAGGCAGTCCGATATTTCCGCAGGCTTCGGCTTTAATTCCCGCCGCATCGAGCACCGCGGCGATCAGACCGGTCGTGGTTGTCTTGCCGTTCGTACCGGTGACCGCCACCACGGGGCAGAGGCAGCTGCGGAAGGCCAGTTCAACTTCGCCAAAGAGAGGAATACCAGCCACGACCGGGCGGCGCGCGAGCGGCACCACGGGATCGATCCCGGGACTCAGCACCGCAAAGTCAAATTCCTGCGCGCAGCACAACGCGTCGTTCCCCAAGACGACGCGTGCGCCACGCGAGGAAAGTGTTTCTGCGACTTCTCGCCGCGGGACGGGATCCCCGGAATCGAGCACGGTGACCGAGGCGCCGCTCGCTAACAGGAGTCGGGCGGCCGCTTCTCCGCTCCGGCCGAGGCCGAGCACGGCAGCATGTTTTCCCGTGTAGTCCATGGCAATCACCGCAGCTTCAAAGTGGCCAGCCCGAGAAGGGCGAAAATGACGGAGAGGATCCAGAAGCGCACAATAACCGTGCCT
>CAMBSX010000009.1 GCA_945870655.1 Chthoniobacter flavus
AGCAAATAAGCGTGCGCGGCGGAGCCTTCCCCGAGTTGACGGCTGAGTTCGCCGTGGAAGAACTGGACGGAGGCTTCGGAGGGGCTGCTTTCCGCCGCCTCGAGCAAAAGTTGTCTGGCCTGCGGACCGGCCCGCGCCACGCCCAACTCACCGCGCCGCAGCCACACCCCCAGCGCGGCCAGTAATTTGGCCGAGGCCTCGCTGTCCCCGCGCTGCGAGGCGCTGGCGGAAGCTCGGGACAGGGCGTCGGTGTCCCTTCGTTGCAGGGCGATTTCGCCGGCCAGCAATTCGAGCCCGGGCAATTGGGGATCGGCCTTTTGAGCCATGGCCAAGTGTTCCATCGCCTCGTCCATCCGCTCCTCGTACCGCGCCCGCACGGCCTCATCGAGCGACCGCAAGGCGGAGGCCCGCTGCTCTTCGGTCGCCGGCGAAATGTCCGAGGCCGCAGCCAACCGCCTGAGCTGCAGCCGATGCCAGAAGAAGCTTGCCACGAAGGAGGAAAGAATAATCAAGGCGGAAACGGTGCAAAAAATCATCCTCCGTTTTCTCCGGCGCAGGAGCGCCTCGGGGGAAAGATGTCGTTTTTTCCGCCGCGGGCCCTTCCGGCCGGACGAAGGGCGCTTTCTCCGGCGCGAACGCGACCGGCTGGGCTGTGGGTTGGCCGGGTCGGGGATCGGAGTTTCCATGGCTGCAAAAACGCCCAGCGTGGGATCCTCCATCATTTAGTCAAGCGCGGCCTCAACCTCAGGCCCGCCGTGTTTTGGACCCGCCGGACCATTCCGCGTGCCTGCACCACCGCTTTTCTTCGTTCCCAAGAGCCGCGCTTTGCGCTTCGCTCGATGTTCTGGCTTATGCTCTCCGCACGGCAATCGATCAACATCCGCTTCGAGGACGCCGATCCCGCCGGCGTCGTTTTCTATCCGCGCGCCATCGCCTTGGCCCACGCTGCGGTGGAGGATCTGCTGCGGCGCAGCACGCTTGGTTGGGACGCATGGTTTGCCTCGCCCCATTACGCGGCGCCCTTGCGCCGGGCGGAGGCGGATTTTTTCCTCCCGATGAAACCCGGCCAGTCCTTTGAAGTCTGCGCCAGCGTGGAGAAAACGGGCACCTCATCGGTTACCTTCCTGGTGGAATTCCTCGAGGCCGCCGGCAGCATTGCAGCGCGCATCCGCACGGTCCATGTCCTGATCGACAAGGCGACCGGACAACCCCTGCCCCTCACAGCGGAAATCCGCACCGCGCTCGGCACCGGCGCCTGAGCGGCGGCCCGGACGATCAATACCGCGGCGTTTTGCCCAGCGCGTTGCGGACGATGGTTGCGGTGACGATGCTTTCCGGCCGCGCGAAGGCGGGAAAGACACCCTCGCTCGCCCGTTGCGCCTCGGCCCGCGCCGCCTCGTTCTCCGCCACCACGCGGAGCGAGAAGCCGTTGCGCTCGTCCGGCGTCAGGCGCAGCGCGACGCGTCCCGACCGCACGCGGCATTGCAACGCGCGCTCGAGCGCCGCGAGGTCGATCAACTCGCCGCGGATTTTGACCAAGTCATCGAGACGCCCGAGCACGCGCAATTCCCCTCCGCGCAACTCGGCCCGGTCACTCGTGCCATACCAGCCGTCACGCTTCGGATCCTCCCATCGCGCCCGGCCATCCTCGCCGAACATCATCCAACCGGCGAGCAACGAGGGCCCGCGCAACTCCAGCAAGCCCTGGCCATCCAACCTCGCTTCCAGATGACCGAGCAAGGGCAACCACTCCACATCGCGAGCCTCGATCCGCGCCGTGGCCACTTGGGAGGCTGCTTCGGTCAGCCCGTAGCTGGCCAGCAAAGGCCAGCCCAAAGCTTCGGCCCTTTCCCGCAGGCTGTTGTCCAAAGCGCCGCCGCCCACCACCACGGCACGCAACCGCTCCGGCGCGGGCAAGCCCGCCGCGACCAAGTCATGGACCTGCGCCGGAACCAAAGCCGAGAGCGTTGCGCCGCAGTCCTGTGTCTGGAGAACAAACTTCGCCGCACTCCAGTCACCCAAATGGCAAGCAGGCACTCCGGCCATCGCGGCACGCACCACGATGCCGAGACCTCCGACATGAAACAGGGGTAGAGGGTCGATCCAGACATCCTCCGCCCCGACCGCCAAGTGAAGATTCACTGCACGGGCGCTGGCCTCAAGCGCCATCCGAGAAAGCGCCACGATTTTGAGACAGCCGCCGGTGCCGGAGGTCCCCAGCCACACGTGGTCCGCCAGGTCGGGAAACTCCGCAGCCCAAACCCGGTCCCGCCAGACCGGGGCAAGCCGGGGGTTGAGCAGCAGGAAACTTCCGCCGGAGTCCCAGGGAGGGCAACCCTCCCGCCACAAATCCAAGCCATGCAGCATTCGTCCATCATCTGCCGCTTAGGCCGAATTTCCCAAGGCAAATCCCGGGGCACCTTTTTCCTTTCCCACCTGCCAACTTTCCCCACCTTGATCTCACCCCCCAGCGAGCCTGCTCCGCCGCTGTCACCTCGCTCCAGTCTATCTCGCTTCGCCCGGCTCCAGCTTTCCCCCGTTCGACCCCCCCTTTTTCCTTGCCTCATGGCCACACCGCACGCACATTACGCGACCTTTCCGGCCCCGCCCCGCGGTGCCGCCGCTGTCAAATGCCAGGGTAGCTCAGCGGTAGAGCAGGGGACTCATAAGCCCTTGGTCGGGAGTTCGATTCTCCCCTCTGGCACCAAAGCAACACACCACCAATATGGCCAACATCAAATCCGCCGCCAAACGCGCACGCCAAAGCAAAGTCCGCACAGCCCGCAATCGCAGCACCTTGCGCAGCCTTAAAACCCTCTCGGGCAAAACGAAAGCTGCACTCGGCACCAAGGACAAGAAAAGCGCCGCTGAAAAAGCCCGCGAACTCGTCTCTGAACTCGACCGTGCCGTCAAACACGGCACCATCCACCGCAATGCGGCCAACCGGCGCAAGAGCTCCCTCGCCCGCCAGCTCGCGGCCCTGACTTCCTAGGGCACGGCAAGGGACCTCCGGCTTATCATGGCCGGTGGTCCACGCACAGGATCTTGACCGAGGAGAGGGACGTCGGGCCGAGCGAGGGTCACCAGCCGTAGCTCTTCCGAAGGGTCGGGCCCATCCTGTCGGCAGTTTTCCTTTTTCCACCGCCCGGCAGTTGTTCTCCGCTCGGTTCTCGCCACCCGCGGCCCGACGCGTTTACCTTGGGCCTATGTCGCCCGACATTTACGAAAAGCTAGGCCTTTTTTACCTCGGCCGCGAGGTCAGGGCGGACGGGCAGGCCGGCGACACGCCGCTGCTTTTTGACTCGAGCAACTTGACCACCCACGGAGTGTGCGTGGGCATGACCGGCAGCGGCAAAACGGGTCTTTGCGTTGCCCTTCTCGAAGAGGCCGCCATGGATGGCATTCCCGCCCTTATGGTCGACCCGAAGGGAGACCTGGGCAATCTTCTGCTCACCTTTCCCAACATGTCGGGCGAGGACTTTGTCCCGTGGGTCAATGAGGAAGACGCCCGCAAGGCCGGGGTCACGACCGCCGAATTCGCGGCTTCCGAGGCGGAAAAATGGAAGGATGGCCTCGCGCAATGGGGCCAGACGCCGGAGCGCATTGCAGCCCTGCGCGAAAAGTGCGAGATCGCCATTTACACGCCGGGCAGCAACGCGGGGATCCCGCTCTCCATCCTGCGATCGTTCGAGGCGCCGCCCGCCGAAGTGGCCAACGACACCGAACTCCTCGCCGAGCGGGTCCAGAGCACAACCTCCGGCCTGCTCGGGCTCCTCGGCATCGATGCCGACCCCCTGCAAAGTCGCGAATTCAGCTTGCTCTCCGCCATCCTCCATCAAGCGTGGAAAAACGGCCAGTCTCCCGACCTCGCCGGCCTGATCGCCGCGGTGCAAGAGCCGCCGTTCGACAAAATCGGCGTGCTCCCGGTCGGGGATTTTTTTCCCGCCCGCCAGCGCCATGGTTTGGTCATGGCGCTGAACAACCTGCTCGCCTCGCCCGGTTTCGCCACCTGGCGCGAGGGAGAGCCGCTCGACATTGCGCGGCTCCTCCACACACTCGCGGGAAAACCGCGTCTTGCCATCCTCAGTATTGCCCACCTTTCCGATGCCGAGCGCATGTTTTTTGTCACCACCCTGCTCGAGGAAGTGATCTCGTGGATGCGCCGCCAACCCGGCACGCCATCGCTGCGCGCCTTGCTCTATATGGACGAGATCTTTGGCTACCTGCCGCCGGTGGCCAACCCACCGTCCAAGGGGCCGCTGCTTCTCCTCCTCAAACAAGCCCGCGCGTTCGGCCTCGGCCTGCTCGTCGCGACCCAGAACCCTGCCGACCTCGATTACAAAGCCCTGGCCAACTGCGGCACATGGTTTATCGGCCGATTGCAAACCGACCGCGACAAACAGCGCGTGCTCGAGGGCTTGGAAAGTGCCAGCGCAGGCCGCGGAGCCGACCACGCCAAGCTCAGCGCCTTGCTCAGTGGGCTGGGCAAACGCATCTTCCTCCTCAACAGCGTGCATGAGGCGGAACCAAAACTCTTCACCACGCGTTGGACCATGAGCTATCTCCGCGGGCCCCTCACCCGGGAACAAATCCGCGTGCTCGTGGACCACACCGGACGTCCCGCGGCCCCGCCCCCGCCCCTGCCGCCGACCTTCGCCGCCGGAAGTCCAGTCTCCTCCCCCGAGCCCCCGGCCGTGGAGCCCGGCGTGTGGCAACTCGTACTGCCCGAGGCCGGACCCTTGCTGCACCCCACGCTCGGCCTGCGGATCCGGGCCACCTTCGCGTCCCGCCGTCCGGCAGCCGAGGCGCCCGCCGAAGTGTTGGTCAGTGTTCCGTTCGGTCCCGACGGACAACCGGCTTGGCGGCATGCAGCCGTGGCCTCCGCGACCCATCAGGCGCATCCGCCCGTGGCGCACGGCGGCCCGGTATTCGGGGAAACTCCCCCCGCCGCCCGGCAAGCAGCGCAACAACAAGCCTGGCAAATTGAGGGGCGTGGCCAGCTGGGCGAGAACTTGGAAATCCCCGTGCTTCGCGAGGGAAAAATCACCGGCTCGCCTTTCGAAACCGATGCGGAATTTCGCCTGCGTCTGGAACAGGCCGCGCGCGAAGAACGCGATGAGGCCGTGCGCCTAATGCGGGAAAAGTTCGAAACAAAATTACGCTCCGCCGCAGACAAGGTGATCCGCGCCCGCGAAGCCGTGGCCCGCCAGAAAACCCAGGCCCGTTCCGCGCAGGTGCAAACCGCGATCAGCGTGGGCACCTCCCTGCTTGGCGCGCTCTTCGGCAAACGGGCCTCGGGACTTGGTCATATCACCCGCGCCGGCACCGCGGCCCGCGGGGCGACTCGCGCCATGAAGGAGTCCGCCGAGGTCGGCACGGCAGAAGAAAAACTCGCCGCGGCCGAGGCCGTTGCGGCGGAGCTCGAAGCCGAACTGGAAAGAAAAATCGCCGAGATTCCTTCGCCCTCGGCCCTCGTTTCCTCGCCGACGATTCTCCGCCTCAAACTCCTCCCCTCCACCCTGCGCATCGAGTCGACCGGCATACTTTGGAGTTCATAATCCACCAAGGATGTTGCCCGACCGGGCCCGCGCTCGGGCTTTTGCGCTTTGCCCTGACCAAGTTTCGGTCTTTGCTCTGGCCGTGACACCACAAGTCAAAAACATCCTCTCTTGGTACGGAGCCGACAACCCCGGCACGCTGACCAATCTCGCCCGCCTTCTCAACCACGGCACGCTCGGGGGCACCGGCAAGATGGTGATTCTGCCCGTCGACCAGGGGTTCGAGCACGGACCGGCCCGCAGTTTCGCCATGAATCCGGCCGCCTACAGCCCGCTCTACCACTTCGAATTGGCCATCGAGGCGGGCTGCAACGCCTACGCCGCCCCGCTCGGCTTTCTCGAGGCCGGGGCACGGGAATTCGCCGGGGACATCCCGCTCATCCTCAAGCTCAACAGCAAAGACATGACTGCCGACGAAAAGGACCCCATCTCGGCCCGCACTGGCACGATTGACGACGCCCTGCGCCTCGGTTGCTCGGCCGTCGGCTTCACCATTTATCCCGGCTCGAGTCTGCGCCTGGAAATGTACGAGCAACTCGCCGAATTCGCCCACGAGGCGAAGCAAGCGGGGCTGGTTGTCATTGTCTGGTCCTATCCGCGGGGGACAAGCCTGAGCCAAGCTGGAGAAACCGCCATGGACGTCGACGGCTACGCCGCCCACATCGCCTGCCAAATCGGGGCGCACATCGTCAAAATCAAACTCCCCGCCGATTACCTCGAACAGCCCGTGGCAAAAAAAGTTTACGAAGCGGAAAATGTCCCGATCAAAACCTTGACCGAACGCGTCCGTCACTGCGTCCAGTGCGCCTTCGACGGACGCCGTATTCTCATTTTCTCGGGCGGCCCGAGCGAGTCTGACCAGACGCTCCTCGAATCAATCCGCGCCATCCGCGACGGCGGCGGCTTCGGCTCGATCATCGGCCGGAACTCTTTCCAACGTCCGAAAAAGGACGGACTCAAACTGCTGCGCGAGATCATGGCCATCTACGCAGCCCCAAAGAACTGAAGCTTATGCAACTCGGAATGATCGGACTCGGTCGGATGGGCGCCAATATCGTGCGGCGGCTCATGAAAAACGGACACACCTGCGTTGTCTATGACACCCACCCCGACGCCGTGGCGGAGCTGGTCAAGGACGGCGCCACCGGCGCGGGATCCCTCGAGGAGTTCGCTTCCCTGCTCGAGCAACCGCGCGCCGCGTGGGTCATGGTTCCCGCCGCGGTCACCGACCGGGTGATCAAAGACCTTGTCCCCTATTTGGGGCAGGGTGACATCGTCATCGACGGTGGAAATTCTTATTTCCGCGACGACCGCCGCCGTGCCAAAGAACTCGCGCCGCAAGGTATCCACTACATCGACTGCGGCACGAGCGGGGGCGTATGGGGATTGGAACGCGGCTATTGCCTCATGATCGGCGGGGAAAAAGACCCCGTGCAGCACCTCGACCCGATCTTCCGGACAATCGCTCCCGGCCGCGGTGACTTGCCCCGCACCCCGGGACGCGAGAAAGCGGGGGGCACATCGGAGGACGGCTACCTCCATTGCGGTCCGGCCGGCGCCGGGCACTTTGTCAAAATGGTCCACAACGGTGTGGAATACGGCATGATGGCGGCATTGGCCGAGGGCTTCGACATCCTTAAAAATGCGGACGTTGATTCCCGCCCGGTCAGCCATGACGCGGAAACTGCCCCGCGCATGGGCCATGATCTCGACTACCATCTGCCGGTCGGGGAAATCGCCGAGCTCTGGCGCCGCGGCAGCGTGGTCCAAAGCTGGCTGCTCGATCTGATCGCCATCTCCATGGTGGAAGATCCGGAACTGAAAGCATTCTCCGGCCGGGTTTCGGATTCCGGAGAAGGCCGCTGGACCGTCATGGCCGCGATCGAGGAGGGCGTCCCGGCCGATGTTCTCAGCGCCGCGCTCTACGCACGCTTCCGTTCGCAGGAGACCGCCTTCTCGGACAAGGTCTGCTCGGCCATGCGGTACCAATTCGGCGGGCACCTCGAGAAGCCGGCGACGGAATAAGCCGTGTGGCGGGGCCACCGGCCGGAGGTTTTTCCGGCCTTTATTTCCCGACAATCAATCCGTTGACGAAACGAATGGCCGGGCCGAGCAACGGCAGGTGCTGGTAAATTCCGGCGGCCGGATTCCAAAAATCCTGATGTAGAATGATCCGGCCTTCCTCGTCGAAGCGCAACTGCGAGACACCCTCGGTGATAATCGGCTTCCCTCCGGCAAGGTTTTGCGTCCGGATTTCCATCGTCCAACGGGCGTAGACATCTGGTCCGGAGACCGCGACATCCTCGAGGCGGGCCGCAACTTTCTCGGCGCCACGCGCCGTTTTGAGCAGATACTTTTCCACCGCCTCGATCCCGACCTCGGTCGCGACAGTGTCGTTGAACCATGCCTCGGCGGCATAGGTCTCGCGTACGAGAGCCTTGACGTTCTCCTCGCTCAGGTCCCCGTAGAGCGCGGCGAAACGTTGCACGGCCCGCTGGGCCGACGCGTTGCCCCCCAGGGGGACACCGGGACGGGAGGAAAGCGCCTCGGCGTAGTCGGCCCGGAAGTCCGAGGGACCCGAGCTGCATGCGGAGAGGGAAAACATGGCGATAAAGGGCAGGAGGGGAAAAATCTTCACGCCTTATCCTGCGCCGCTGATCCGCCCGGGGCAAACTCCGCTTTGAGCAACGCGTCAAAATCGCTGCTCGGGCCGGCATAGAACGGGTAACCCGCCGGGTCCTCCCCCTCGGGAAGATGCCGCCAGTGTTTGTAGGCCCAGAGCCACCCCTCGGGCTGGCGCCGTACCTGTCCTTCAAAAGCATCCCAGCACTGCTGAGCGATTTCCTGCTCGGTTGCCTCCGGCGAAAAGTGCAAAGGCGGATGCGCGATCGTGCGGTAACGGCCGTCCGCCATCGGCACGCTCTCGATCGGAATAATGGGGAGTCCGGTACGCTTTTGCAAAACGGCGTGCAGCTTGGTCACAGAGCACCACCGGCCGAAGGATTTGATCGGCACGGAAGGCAGGCGCGGGTCGAGTTGGAGGTCGATGAGGACACCGATATTTCCGCCCGCTTTGAGATGTTTGAGCGTGACCAGCATGGAGCGCTCCTGCGGGACAATGCGGTGGCCGCTGATCGCTCGCAGTTGGTCGAAGATCGGGCCGAGCAGGGGATTGCGGAACCGCTGGGTGACAATGCAACCGGGCAGCCGCTCAAAGGAGCCGGCGATACTCAGCCATTCGAAGTTCCCATAGTGCAAACAGACGAAAATGCCGCCGTGGTGCCGGCGATTCAAGGCGCGCGCCTCATCCCACCCCTCCATGACCATGCGCTGCGGGTAATTGTCCGGCGTGAAATTGCGGGCCCAAAAAAGTTCGAGCATGGAGCGGGCAAACTGGCGGTAAGAATCGCGACCGATTTTTCTGATCTCCCCCGGCGTTTTCTCCCGGCCGAAGGCCATTTCGAGATTGGCCTGCGCGTAAGCCCGGCCGCGTTGGTCGAATTGGTAAACCAAACCGCCGAGCAGCCAGGCAAGACCACGAACCGCGCGCCACGAAAGCAAAGGAATCAGACGGGAAAAGACCCAGAGAGCGGTGAATTCGACGCGACAACGAAAACGGGCCCAAGGCCCGAGGTCCTCCCAATTTGGAAACTTTTTTCCCACGGATCAGGCGGCCACCTCGGGCTCGAGTCGCGGAAAGACCGGCCGGGGCTCCCCCACCGTATGCCCCGCCGCGACCGCACCCCACGCGGGGGTGAGATTTTCCGCGCACCCGAGCTGCGCCAGAAGTTCGTCAGACGCCTGCGGGATGACAGGATGGACCAATACCGCGGCCAATCGCGCGGCCTCCACCAAAGTGACAAGGACTTCGTCAAGACGGGCGACGCGGTCGGGATCTTTGGCCAGCTTCCAAGGGGCCGAGCTTTCGACAAACCCGTTGGCCGCCGCGATGAGTTCCCAAACCGCTTCAAGCGCGGAATGGATCTGGTAGTCGCCAAGGGCCGCCTCAAAGCAGCGGGCGGCTTCCGCCCCGAGCACTTCGATGGCCAAAGCATCCGCCGATTTGTCCGCCGGCCCGGCCGCGAGCGTCCCGCTGCGGTAGCGGCGGGCCATGCTGACCGTGCGGTTGACCAGGTTGCCAAGGTCGTTGGCCAGATCGGCGTGGTAACGCGCCTTGAGCCTCTCCTCATTGAAGTCGGCATCCTGACCGGTCGCGATGTCACGCATGAGGTAATAGCGCAAAGCCTCCGCCCCGTAGCGGTCGGCCAGAGCATCGGGATCAACCACGTTGCCCGAACTCTTGCTAACTTTGGCGCCCCCGAGGTTCCACCAGCCATGAACGAGCAACTTCGGCATGATCTCGAAGCCGGCGGCCTTGAGCATGATCGGCCAGTAAATGCCGTGCGCGGGCACAAGAATGTCTTTGCCGATGACGTGCACGTCGCAGGGCCAGAGCTCCTTGAAATCGGGCAAACCCGCTCCGTCCTGGGCACGAAATCCGGCGAAGGTGGCGTAATTCATCAACGCGTCGAACCACACATAGGTGACGTAGTCCCGATCGAAGGGGAGTTCGATCCCCCAGCCCAAACGGGACTTCGGACGCGAAATACACAAGTCTCCCGCTTCCTTGGCCACCGCATTGGCCAGTTCGTTGCCGCGAAAAGGGGGGGAAACAAAATCCGGATGCGAGGCCAGGTGCTCGGCCAGCCAAGGGCGGTATTTGGAGAGCCGGAAATACCAATTCTCTTCCTCGATAAAAACGACCTCACCCCACTCGGGCCCGAACTCCCCTTGCGCGTTGCGTTCTTTGTCAGTCAGAAATTGCTCCTGCCGCACGCTGTAGTGCCCGCTGTGCCGGGCCTTGTAGAGGTCGCCCTGGTCGTGCAGTTGCTGCAGCACGGCCTGAACCGCGGCGATGTGGCGCGGATCGGTTGTCTCCGCCCAGCCGTCGTAGGCGATGCCCAGCTTGGCCCACAGCGCTTTGAATTTTTCCGTGATCTCAAGGGCGAACTGGGAGGGAGAAACACCAGCCTTTTCCGCCGACTGTTGGACTTTTTGCCCGTGCTGGTCGACGCCGGTGAGAAAAAACACCGGGCGGCCGCGCTCGCGGTGCCAGCGCGCAATCACGTCGGCCAGCACCTTTTCGTAAGCGTGACCGATGTGCGGCGGCGCGTTCGTGTAATCGATCGCGGTGGTGATGAAAAAAGTTTGTGCAGACATCGTCCTCCCATCAAAGCCTCCCGGCGCCCGCAACCCAACGTCAAAAAACGCGGGAGTCCCGTTACATCAGCGGACGCAGAATCTGGAGGGCGGACTCCTGCCTCGCCGTCGCAAGCCACTGGGCGAAGAGAAGCATCTCTTTGCCCTCGAGAAGACTGCTTTCCATCCGCGGTCTCTGCTCGGCCGCGGCCTGCTCGCCCAGCTCTCCCCGCGAAGCCAAGTAAACGGCAAAGCCGCCATCAGGCGAGGGGGTAAAGCTGCCCAGCGTGCCGTCGGCCATGTCGATCGCCGCCATGGCGATTTGCCGCTGGTCGGGAGAGAGTTCCCGGTCGAGCACGCTCAAACCAGCCACCTTCTCCGGCTTGACCCCGGCGGCCTTGGCCGCCGCGGCAAAGTCCTTGCCCCCGGTCATCGCAGCCCGCAACTCGGCAAGATTGCCATCCGCCAATTCACGGACCATGGCGTCCCGCTTGCCCGCAATGAGGTCCGCACGCAAATCAGCGCGGGCCTCCTCGAAGGTCATGGGCCGCGCAGCCTCCACCCCGGCCACCTCGATAACCGCAAAGCCGTCGTTGCCCACTTGGACGATTTCAAAATTTCCCGCGCCTTGAGGCAAGCGGAAGGCCACCGCGGCAGCTGCGGGAACCACTTCGCCATCTGCGCCGTCCAAAGCACCCCCGGTCGAAGCATCCGCGGCAAAGAAAGGAGTGGTCCGGACTTCAAGCCCCTTCTGCGCGGCCACCGTGACCAAATCCCCGCCCCCATCGGTCAGCGCTTGCGACAAATCTCCGGTCGCGGTGGCCGCCTTTTGCAGGGCCGCCACCCGCTCGGCACCCTCCAGTTGCCGTTGGTCCGGCTGCAAGGCAAACAATACGTACCGTACCGAGCGCTTCTCGGGCACCTGGAGGTTCGGGGCCCGTGCCGCGAACGCCTCGGCCAGCTCCTTGTCGTCCACTTGCACGTTTTTGGCCACCGTAGCCGCTTTCCAACGGAGAATCTCGAGATTGAGCGGACGGATCCGATTCAGGGCAGACGCGGCCTCACCGGGCAGGACCACGGCCGGTGAACCAACAAGTTCCTTGATGCCGGCCAAGCGCAGGCTGTCGCGGATCACGCTCTCGAGTTGCCGCTCGGTGAATCCGCGCGGGGCGAGTTGCTCCTGCATGAAAGTGGAGTATTTGACCGGATCAAATTGCCCCTCGGTCTGGAAAACCGGCAGCGTTTTGATGCGGTCGACCACCGCCTGGTCGCCCGGTTCGACGCCGAGGCGGGCAGCTTCATGCTGCATGACCATGAGGTTCCAGATGAAGTTGTTGGCCGCCTGGTCTTCCGACTGCGCCTGCCCGGCGAGATCACGGACCAGCTCGAACTGACCCAAAGCAAGCGCCAGTTGGTAGTTGCGCACCGCACGTTCGATGTCCACCTGCATGACGTCGCGGCCGTAGATCTTGGCCACAATGTTGCTGCCCACGCGCTCGAGATCGGTTGTGTTGTAAAGCCAGGCAAAGGCAATGATGGTCAGCGCGGCAATCAGAGTCATGAGCCAGCGCTGGTGCTTCCGGATAGTGGTGAACATGGGACGATTGTGTTGAAAAAGATGCGTCTGTGGCTTAATTGGTCATCTCGATGAAAGCAAGCCCCAGCGCCCCCCACAGGCTGTTTCTGGTCCTCGCCGCCATGGTAACAACCACGGTCCCAGCCTCCTCCCAAGATGCCGTGGTCATGAAAACGGGACTGACCCGCGAGGGGAAAATCACCGGCGTGAGCGGTGGGAATCTCCGTTTGCAAATCCAGGCCGGCAGTTCGACTGGAATCCCGCTCGCCGAGATCCGCGAGGTCCGCATGGAAGCTCCGCCGGAATTCGACGCCGCTGCCTCGCGCCTGGCCGCCGGCGACGCCGACGGGGCGGTCAACGCATTGCAGGCCATCAATGACGCCTACCCCGGTCTGCCGGCTCTGTGGGCCCGGCAAGCCGCCGCCCTGCTCGGCGACGCAAAACTGGCCAGCGGCGACTTGGAAGGGGCAACGGCGGCTTATGACAAACTAGCGCAGACCTATCCGGAAGCTACCGCCCTGGCCAACCTCGGCCGGGCTCGTTTGGCGGTCGAAGCCGGCCAATTCGACCAGGCTGCCCTTCTGCTTGAACCCCTCCTGGCGGCCTCGAGCCAAACCATATTCCCTCTGCCCTCCGATGCGGCACCCCTTTGCCAAGCCCATTTCCTCCACGGCCGGGTGCAAGAGGCCGCTGGCGACTATCAAGGTGCTTTGGCCAGCTACTTGAAGGCCAGCGCCCTCTTCCCTTTCGACCAGCAGGCCGCGGCTCGGGCCCGGCAGCGCGCCGATGCTTTGCGCGCCGAACAGGCCGGCCTCATCGCACCCTGATTTTCCCAAAACCCACCAAGACCCTATGATCACCCAACGACCCCTTGTTCTGCCTGCGCTGCTCCTGATTTCCGGTTTGCTGGCCGCACCCGCCGCCCGCGCGGCGGAAACTGAAGGGGGCAGCACCTCGATCATTGAGATGATTTTGCACGGCGGACCACTCATCATCATGATCTGGCTGGCGATTGTCGCCACCTCTGTGGTGATGGTCACGTTCATCATCCAACTCTTTCTTCAGGTTCGGCCGCAGAATCTGGCGCCCAAAGCCTTGGTCAGCGCCCTCGATGAATCCCTCAGAGCCGGCAATTTTCAGGAAGCATGGGAGACCTGTCAGGCCAATGCCAAGACTTACATCGCTGCCGTGCTTGGTGGTGCGCTGGAACGCATCGGGCGAGGCAAGGACGCCACCGATACAGCCATCATCGAACTCGGTATCCGCGAATCCCAAGTTTTCAAGACCCGCAACAGCTACCTTTCGGTCATCGGAGTTATTGCCCCGATGATCGGGCTGCTCGGCACGGTCATCGGCATGATGGGTGCCTTTGCCGTCCTTGGGCAAACTGGCGTGTCCGACCCGCGCAAGCTGGCCCTGAGCATCGGCGAGGTGCTCCTCGCGACGGCGAGCGGTCTCTTCATCGCCATCCCCGCTTTTATCTTCTATTACTTCTTCCGCAACCGCATCAGTGACGCCACGGTCTTTGCCGACAGCGAACTCAGCCACCTCGTCGAGGACATACCGTTCGATGAGGTAAAGGGCATGCGTATCGGGGAAAACTTCAGCGCGGGCGACGGATTGAACGCCGGCTCCGTCCAGTCCAAGGTCTCGCACAAGGTCTCGATGCAACTGACCACCAATTGCCCGGTCTGCCAGACGCCCGTTGTGCCCGGCCACAATCCTTGCCCGGGATGCGGCACCACACTCGATTGGCAGTCCTGATCCGATGTCCGTCGCCGCCCCCAAACAAGGCAAAAAAAAACGCCGTCAACCGGAGGCCGACCCCGATCCGGAATTCCAGATTGCGCCGATGATCGACATCCTGCTCGTGCTGCTCGTTTTTTTCATGTCGATCAGCTCGACCGAGGTGCTGCAGTCGAACAAAGACATCCGGCTGGCCGTGGCCAAAGATGCCAAGGACGCGAAAGAGAATCCCGGACAAATCATCGTCAACCTCGCGATCAATCCGATCAGCAACGCGGTGGCCATCAGCGTCAACGAGAAAGACTACCCCTCACCCGGCGACCTTATCCCCGTCCTGCAAAACCACATCGCGCAAAATCCGATGGTGCGCGTCCTCATCCGCGCCGACAAGGACGTGCGCTACGCGTCGATGAAGAGCCTGCTCGAGGCGGTGGGCAAGGCAGGGATCGCCAATGTGACCTTCTCCGTCGTCGACAAGGAGGCGGCGCCGACCCCGTCCTGACCCGCTTGCGTCCCGCCGGCAATTGGTCGAACTATTGAATTATGGGTGGTTCCGTAGGCTCCGACGACGGCGATGCCGGTTTCCAGATCGCCCCGATGGTGGACGTTGTCTTCGTCCTCCTGCTCTTTTTCATGGCCTCGGCCGGGTCACAGGTCGTCGAACGTGAACTGAATATCAGCCTGCCCAGCGGCGCCGGCGCGAAGAGTGCCGGACCCCCGCCCACCCCGGTCATCATCGAGATCAGTGCCGACGGCGTGGTCAGCATGAACAACCGCGTCTTCGACACGCCGGCCAGCAAGGAATTGCCCGAGCTGCGCGCGCAATTAAAAGACAACATCGACCGCTTCGGCGACAAGGATCCGGTCATTATCCGGCCGGATGAAAACGCCCGCCAAGAACGCATCATCGACGTTCTCAACGGGGCCGCAGCGGCCGGGGTGAAGAACCTCACCTTCAGTTAAAGCGCCCCGACTCTCCGGCACCCCGGCCCGGGAGCACCCGCTAGACCATGACCTCGGGGAGCGCCGCCTCCACACCGGTCATGCCGACCAGCTGGTCGACGTACGCAGCCGAGTGCACTTCGGCCAGCTTGTGGCGGGCCTGGGCCAAACGGTCCTTGATGCCCAGGCGGCCAGCCACTCCCGCGTAACTGGGATTACCGAGAAACTTTTCCAGGTAGTCCACATGACGCTGCCAGAGCCGGGCATCGATGCCCTGTTTGGCCCGGAGACGCGCGCGGTACCAATCGCTGGCCAGGACACTCTCGCGGGTGAAGAGTGTGCGGATTTCCGGGGCGTCGAACGTTTTCCCCTCGTGATGACCGTCGCGCATGATGTGGAGCAGCGCTTTGAGGGGCGGACAAGCCCAGGCAATACTTCCGTCCGAGAAGTAATGCTCGGCCACGCGCTTTTGCGTGACGACAATGTTGTCCATCCCCTCGGCAAAGCTGTCCATTCCCTGCAACTCGGGCTTGAGCATGTCCTCGGTCAGCACGACATGCGGATGATTGAAGACCCGGCCGAAGAACGTGTTGACGAACTTCTTGGTGATCCGGCTGCCGAGACGGCCAGCCAAAACCGGGTGGCCGTCATGCTCGAAATCTTTCAACCGCTCGAGATATCCGTGCGCGTGGAGAAACTCCGGCGACCGCTCCTCGACGCTCATGCGGCACCAGACCTCGGGAACGAGAAGACTGATGTCATGGTCGACGCGGGCGTGCGGACCGACGTAACCCGCCGCGGTGACGAAGCCGTCATAGCCGCTGATCGCGTACGACACGAGGGCAGAATTCAGGTCGTAAACCGGCGGCAACGCGTTGAAGGGGCCTTTGGTCAACGCACCTTCCGAACCCGCTCCGGTGGTCGATGGCGATTTGCCGGTCATGCTGCAGATGAACTCCATGAAAAGTTCCGGCAGTTCCATGTGGTGGATAGGATTGTAAACGGCGAGCGAACGGATACCCGCCGCTTTGTCCGGTGGATTATTACGACGACCGGCCAAGACCGCGTTGACCGGAGTGAGCACGGGAGCGTCGCGGCTCAGGCCCCGAGCCAGGCGGATGCCGACATCGGCGAGGTAGCGGCCCTGCGGATCCAGCAGGTCCGGGCGCGACTGCAGGTAGCGCGGATTCTTGGTCGGACGCCCCTCGACCAGGCGCGGGTTGGCATTTGAAACGAAAAAGGCCGGACGCCCCGCCTCCACGTAGCCGGCAATCATTTTCTGCATCGGCCGGGTATACTCATGGTAGCCGATCGCGTCGTCGAGGATGGCGCGGGCATCCTCCGTGCTGAGCGGTTGATAGTTCGAGAAAAAATTTCCCCCATGGGAAAAGTCGTATTCCGTGACTTTGTCATAGCCCCGGTGGATGGCGTCATCGGGACGCTGGAAAAGGCGGTATTCGCAGTTGTGGACAAATTTGACCCCGGGCAGGTGCCCGGTCTGCGCGTCGAGCAGGCCGGCAACGAGCGGACGCGGCACCACGGTGGATGCCGTAATATCGTCTTCCATCTGGATCTTGGCCGCCGGAAAGAAATCTTTGCGCAGCCCGAAGGTGCGCCACGAGTCCTCCGCATCGAAACCGACGCGCAGAAAATTGGCCACCAGTTTGCGGCGGTGGAAACGGAGTTCGTTGGCCGGAAGGCCGTTGACCGTATCGACACTGAAGTTCTCCCGCCAGTGCTCACCCCAATCCGGGCGGTAAAACCTTTTGAGCACGTAAACCAGCTCCTTGACATGCTGCGGGATGGTTTCGAGCCACACATTGTAATCCGCACTGAAGGATGGCGACGGGGTGAGCAGTTTGATCACCGAACCGAGAGAACGGTTGGGACTCAAAACCAACCGGTGATCCAGGCCGTTCCGCGCTGGGTCGGCATAACGGTTCGAGTAGTCGTGCCGGACAAGTTGGTCGACATGATCGAAGTCGGCTTTGACGTCCGCGACAAAGATCGGTCCCTGCAGGATGGCATCCGAGATGGGCTTGGAAATTTCCGATTTGCCCCCGCCCGAGACGGTGCACGGTTTGTGGCATAGCGTGCCCTCGGCCATGGTGCCGATGAGACGCCAGGCTCGGCCGGCTGCAGGTTTAGCCATCTGGATTTTGTAGCCGCAGGGCAGGACATAGCAGTGTTCGAGCCGGAGCGGGATCTCGCAAGTCTCGCCGTCCTTCTCCCAGGTCACTTTTTGCGCGAGCAACTCGAAACGGGCATCCTCCGGGACGTAAAAAATGCCCCCATAGTGACGATCGATCGCGTAACCCTCCGGATGCAACTCGACGGAGTCACCGAGCAACTCCATAGCCCGGGAAAACCCGCGCGGCATGTCCAAGGGCAAATCCCGCACCGCAATCTGCTCGGCGAGGTCGTAGCTCGGAAAAATGAGTGCACCCCCCGCATGTTCCTCCTCGGCATTGCCGAAAAGATTGGCCGCCATCCCGAGCTGCGTTTTGACCTCCTTTTTGCAGTATCCGAAGTAGTTGTCGGAAATAATCGTCACCACTACGCCGCGCTCGTCGCGCGCCGTGACTTTGAAAGCGGTGCCGTCGTTGTAGATTTCATCCGGCGATTCCCAGCACATCCCGTCGCGCCGCTGGCGCTCGGTTGCTTCGCTCCGGGACGGCAGTCCCAGCTCCGCCTTGGTCAGCTTGTTGAGGTGCGGGGCCAGGATGACGCAGCCCGTATGCCCGGTCCAATGTTCGGTATCGAGCGCGGCATCATTGTCCGGAAGATTCGGGTCGCCCGCATTGCCGAAAATGCTTTCGACAAAGTCGAGATTGCAAACCAGGCCACCCGGCACGAAAAACCGCACCTCCATACTTTTTTCCGGCGTCACTCCGGGCACCTCGGGACAGACCACCGGCCGGAGCAGGAGCGAAACAAAGCACTCGGCCGGGGCGGGAAGGGTGGAGGTGAAAGGCAGACGCAATAGCTCGGCCGGCGGGTTGAGCGCCGCTTTGAGCAGGCGTCCGAAGACCGCTTTGGGCACCGCTTTTTTGTCGTCGGGCACAGGCAGGCCGCCTTCGGTGACATGAAATATGCCCTGCGTGGTCCGGCGATCACTCTTCGGGTTGTGCAGCACTCCCTGCCGAACGCGGTAGGAGTTGATGATGTCGGAAGAAAATTCGTCTTTATCCGGCGGCAAGGACAATTGCCGGGCAAGACCGTGCCGGTCGAGAGCGAAGGTCTGGTTGGGCAGGCGCGGCACCTCCACCGCGTCCTGCAAGTAATCATACAGAAAATTTTGGATGCGCGTATCGGCGGGTGAAAGGTGCTTGGCCAGCAGCCGGTCTTTCTCCCGATGCAGTGCCATGAGCCCGCCAACCAGGTCGGCGAATTCCGCATCTTGCTCGATGGGAAACGTCGGGCACCCGAGGTCCCGCAGCTTGAGGTTGATATAGAAGATACGGCGTCGCACCGCATCCGTCTCCTCGCCGCCGCCGGGCACGCCGCGGAGCGCGCCGATTTTCTTTTCCAAGTCCTTGTTCATGACAAAATGCGGGGCAGTTTAAGTGCCGAAACCGCCCACAGGCAAGACAGTCGGGACAAAATCGCCCTTGCCTCCCGCCCTCCGGGCAGGCACAGACTCGCCGCATGGGAGAAGAATTGCCCGTGCCTTCCGCTGCAGCGGAAAAGAAGTTTGCCATGACCCTCTCGGTCGCGGTGGGTGTTCTGCTCCTCGCCCTCAAAGCCGTGGCTTGGCAGTGGACAGGCTCGACGGCGATTTTGAGCGACCTGGGCGAAAGTGCCGCGCACCTGGTGGCCGTTTGTTTCGCTGCCTACAGCCTCTGGCTTTCCCTTCGTCCAGCCGACGCCAACCACCTCTACGGCCACGCCAAGATCAGCTTCTTCTCGGCCGGGTTCGAGGGCGCCATGATCATGGCCGCGGCGTTTTTTATTCTTTACGAGGCGATTGACGCCGCCTTGTCAGGTCCGGAGTTGTCCAACCTCCCCATCGGGCTCGCCCTCACCACGCTTGGCGCGGTGCTCAATGGCGTGCTTGGCTGGCATCTGGTGCGCACCGGCCAGAAACGCGGTTCGATCATCCTCGAGGCCAACGGACACCACGTCCTCACCGACTGCTGGACGAGCCTCGGAGTCCTCATCGCCCTCGGTCTCGTGCAACTGACGGGATGGCTCTACTGGGATCCGCTCTTTGCCGCCGCCGCAGCGTTGAACATTTTGCTTTCCGGTCTGCGTCTCATCCGCCGGAGCGTGAGCGGCCTGATGGACGCCACCGATCCGGCCATCCATCGCCAGATCGAAGAATTGGTCGTTGCCGAAACCCGCAAGCATGGCATCACGCACCACAACCTCCGCCATCGCAACATTGGAGACGCGCACCACGTCGAACTCCATCTTGATTTCCCGGCGGACGTCCTTCTGCGCGACGCCCACCGGGTGGCCACGGAGATCGAGGATTCCCTGGAGCAGAAAATCCACCCCGCGGCACGCGTCATCACACACCTCGAGTGCGAGGGTGACCACCCTTAGCGGCGGACCGACAAATACTCGCGCGATAGCCGCACGTATCGCAGGGCCCATATTTTGATTTCTTCCTGCTCGGCCTCCGAAAGGCTCCGCACGACCTTGGCCGGAGTACCCAAAACCATAGATCCTGGCGGGATCTTCATCCCC
Source organism: Chthoniobacter flavus (assembly GCA_945870655.1). Classification (GTDB taxonomy): domain Bacteria; phylum Verrucomicrobiota; class Verrucomicrobiia; order Chthoniobacterales; family JACTMZ01; genus JACTMZ01. Next base: position 19,714 of record CAMBSX010000009.1, read on the forward strand.
TGTTTGACCGTGGCGTTCGCCCCGATGATCGATCGCCTGCCGACCTGCGCCCCGTCCAAAATGACCGCCCCCATACCGACCAGCACCTCGTCTTCCACCGTGCAGGCGTGAACGACCGCCTTGTGCCCGACCGTGACCAACCTGCCGATGATGGCCGGAAGTTCGTCCGCCGTGTGGACCACGGCGCCGTCTTGCACATTGGATTGCGCCCCGAGCACGACACGCGCCACGTCGCCGCGCAGAACCGCCTGGTGCCAGACGCTGGCCTCGGGCCCGACCTCGACATTGGCCACCAGGGTGGCGTCCGACGCGATGTAGGCGTCCGACGCAACTCGCGGGGGAGTACGGATATTCCGGCCGATCGTTTCGATGAATTTTTCCGACAGACCAAAGGGCTTTTTGTCCATCCTTCCAACGGGCCTGCGTCGCCCCTTTCTGTCAAAACAAAATCCGGACGGAAATTTTTGGCCGACGGCCGCAATGACCATTGACAGCATGCGGGACCTCGGGGAAAAAACGCTTGGCAGGGACATCCCTTCCCCCAAACAATCCGCTTATCCCACAATGAATAAAGTCAAACTCATCGAATCGGTCCAAAAAGAACTCGGCAGCACGAAGGCCGATGCCGAGCGTGCGGTCAACGCCGTGATCGAAGGGATCAAATCGCACCTCAAGAAAAGCAAACTCATGCAGCTTGTCGGTTTCGGCACCTTCAAGGTGGTCAACCGCAAGGCGCGCCTCGGCGTGAATCCGAAAACGGGCGAACGCATCAAAATCAAAGCATCCAAGGGCGTGAAATTCGGCGCCGGCAAAGACCTGAAAAGCAAGCTCTGAACCACTTTCCCCCCACGCGAGCAACCCCGTTGGGCCGGCCGGCTGAACGGGGTTGCTCCATTTTCCGCCGCCGTTTTTTTGTCGAGTCCGGCCCGCGGTTTGCCGCACTATGAACCCGATGAAAAAAGCAATTCGTGTCGCCGTCACCGGCGCGGCCGGCCAAATCGGCTATTCTCTCCTACCCCGTATCGCCAGCGGCCAGGTCTTCGGGGCCGATCAACCCGTCATTCTCCAACTGGTCGAAATCGAGCCAGGTATGGCTGCCTTGCACGGCGTGGCCATGGAGCTGCAAGATGGCGCCTTTCCTTTGCTGGAGGGCATCGAGACAACCAGTGACCTCGACCGCGGCTTTGACGGAATTTCCTGGGCGCTGCTCGTCGGCAGTGTGCCGCGGAAAGCGGGCATGGAACGTAAGGAATTGCTCGGCATCAACGGAAAGATCTTTGTCGGTCAGGGCCGGGCGATTGAAAAGAACGCCGCGTCCGATGTCCGCATCCTCGTGGTCGGTAATCCCTGCAACACCAATTGCCTCATTGCCATGAGCAACGCACCGGCTGTTCCCCGAGAACGCTGGTTTGCCATGATGCGTCTCGACGAGAATCGGGCCAAGGCGCAGCTCGCGCAGAAAGCCGGTGTTCCCTGGCGTGACGCGACCAACATGACCATCTGGGGCAACCACTCGAACACCCAGTTTCCCGATTTCTTCAACGCCCGTATCGGGGGACGCCCCGCCCCTGAAGTGATCCATGACCTCCCCTGGCTCGAGGGTGAGTTCATCAAAACAGTCCAGGAGCGGGGTGCCGCCGTCATCAAGGCCCGCGGCCTCTCCTCCGCCTTTTCCGCGGCGCACGCCGCCATCGAAACCGTGCGCAGCCTCACGAACGATACCCCGGCCGGGGATTGGCACAGCGTCGCGCTCTGCTCGGACGGTTCCTACGGCATAGAGCGCGGGCTGATTTGCGGCTTCCCGGTGAGCAGTACCGACCAACAAGCCACCATCGTCCCGGGTCTCCCGCACAACGAATTCGCCCGCCAGCGCATCGACAAATCGGTCGATGAGCTCAAAGAGGAGCGCGCCATGGTGGCGAACCTCCTCCCGGAATAACCCCCGGCCAAAGGGTCAGGCGGTCTGCGACGCGCCCCGGCGCGCCGGCTTGCCTTTTTTGCCGCGTTTCGGCCGAACCGTGGTTTCCGACTTGTGGCAAGCCACGATGAACATGGGAGGAATGCTGGCCAAAAAATACTCCACCTCATGGGCGGCGTACATCTTGGTGTGGCCCTTCAACTCCGGGGTCACTTGGTAAACGATGAACTGGCCATCCGGGGTCAGACCGTCGTGTACCTCGCGCAGGATCTCTTTCTTCTTTTTCGGATCGAGGTAGCTGAATGGTATCCCTGAGATCACGTAGTCGGCCTCGCTGAAGCCCAATTTGCGCAGCTCGGTTCGGAAACTGGCCGCATCCTGCTCGTAAATGAGCACACGGTCATCGTCCCGGAACTGCTCGCGCAAATGCTCGGCCAGGTGGCTGTCCAGCTCGAAGGCGAGAAGTTTGGCGTCCGGAGCCAAGCGCTTGGCCAGCTCCCGGGTGTAGCATCCCTCCCCCGCACCGAATTCCACGAAGACCCGCGCCTTGGCGAAGTCCATCTTGTCCAAGACCCGGCGAACGAGCCCCTTGGAACTGGGCAGGACATAAGCAACCTGCAGCGGGCGGGCCAGAAAACGGCGGAAGAGGATGGCGCTCATGCGAAGGACCATGCTAGGAGTCCAAGCTATGCTGAATCAAGCGCAAGGTGACATTCCCGGCCCATGACGGCGCCACGCACCGTCGGATTGGTCACCTGCACTGCGCTCGTCGTGGCCAACATGGTCGGCACCGGGATCTTCACCAGTCTTGGTTTCCAGGTTGGCGAAATCCCTTCGCGCCCGGCGATTATGATCCTCTGGAGCCTTGGGGGTGTCCTCGCCCTCTGCGGGGCCCTGTGCTATGCGGAGCTCTCGGCCGCTCTCCCGCGCTCCGGTGGCGAATACCATTTTCTCGGGCAGATTTACCATCCCGCCCTCGGTTTTATGGCTGGCATGGTGTCCATCCTGGTCGGTTTTGCCGCCCCAATGGCCCTGAGTGCCATGGCTTTCGGATCGTATTTGCACGGGTTTTTTCCCGGAGTCCAGCCTCTCGCGGCTTCGGTTGCGGTGGTCGTTCTTGTCACTCTGGTCCACCTGCACGACCTGCGGCTGAGCAGCGTATTCCAAATTTTTTTTACCGGACTGAAAATCGCACTCATTATATTTCTTGTTGCGGCTTTCTTCACCGCACCCGCCTCGATTCCCTCCGCCGCCGCACCGTGGACCGACTACATGTTGACCGCACCTTTCGCCGTCTCACTCATGTTCACGCTTTACGCCTACACCGGATGGAATGCCGCGACTTATATCTTGGGTGAAGTCCGCACCCCGGGTCGGATTGTTCCCCTGGCCTTGGCGGCGGGCACGCTTGCCGTCATGGCCCTTTACCTCGGTCTCAACGCGGCTTTTCTCCATGCCGCGCCGGCCGGGGCGCTCGCGGGACAACTCAACGTGGCCCAAGTCGCCGCCCAGGCCGTCTTCGGTCAGGGAGGAGGACGCTTGGTCGCCGGCATTATCGCGCTCGGCCTTATTTCAGCCATCAGCGCCATGGCTTGGGCCGGGCCCCGTGTCGCCATGGTTATCGGCGAGGACTACCCGCGCGCTTTCGGCTGGTTGCGCTGGCGCACTGCCGCCGGCATCCCCGCTGCAGCAGTGCTGGGACAAAGCCTGCTCGCGCTCCTGCTCCTGCTGACCTCGGCTTTCGAGCAGGTGCTGGTCTACACACAGTTTTCCCTTTTGACCTGCAGTTTTCTCACGGTCTCGGGCGTCATCGTTTACCGCTTCACGCAGCCGGATTTGCCGCGCCCTTTCCGCGTACCTTTTTATCCCCTCACCCCGTTGCTCTTTCTCGCGATCAGCGCGTTTGCCATCATTTACACCGCAGCGGCAAAACCGACCGAGGCCCTCTTCGGTGCCCTTACCCTGCTGGGCGGATTGGGGGTTTACGCCATGGTCTCCCGGGGCAAAAATCAACGCGGGTCATGAAGCGTTTCCACCTGCTGCTCGCGCTGGCTCTCCCGGTCGCGACCGCTTCGGCGGTCTCGCCCACCGAATTGGGCGCCTTTCTGGCCGGGCGCCAGCTCCCCGCCGCTAGCCCCCTCGCCGCATTGCAGGACTCTCCCGAATACCGCCAGCACGCCCGCGAATACGCCGCGCAATGGTATCGCTACGACGACCTCTATTTTGCGCCCATGCGTTCGTGGTCGGCCAGCGAGCTCGTCCCGCGCATCGGGACCACATCACAAGTCACCTACCTCTTCGGCGGACCGGATTTAATCAGCGCGCTCGGCCTCTTCCCCGCGGCACGCCTTTATGCCTTGGGCGGACTCGAACCGGTCGGCAAGCTGGACAACCCCCTCAGCCTGAGCCCCGCGGAACTCCACGCCAGCCTCGCCATGCTGCGCAAATCAACCGAGGTGATCATGAATTTCAGTCATTTTATCACCAAGGATATGAAAACCGAACTGGCCAGCTCGCATTTTCAGGGAGTCTTTCCCATCATGCTCGTCTTTCTTTCCTTCATCGATGCACGCATCGATTCGGCCGAGAGAATGACCCTGCAACGCGACGGATCCCTCCTCCCGGGAGAACCGGCCGGAGGCCAACCTGCCCTGCGCATCGTCTTCCGCGCGTCACCCGGATCGCCTCCGGCGGAGGTGGTGTATTTGCAGGCCGACCTAGCCGACAGCGCGCTCGAAACGAACCCTGCCGTCCTCCAATGGCTTGCCTCGCACGGGGCGTCGACCGGCTACCTCAAAGCAGCTTCTTACCTCCCTCATTCCGGCAGCTTCACCCGAGTGCGTGACTTTCTCCTCGGACATTGCCGGGCCATCGTGCAGGACGACTCGGGCATCCCGCTCTCGGCGCTTCGCGAGCGGGACTGGCAGGTCGTCTTCTTTGGCCACTACACCACCCCGCTGGATATTTTTGCGAAATACGATCAGCCTGCCCTGCGTACTGCTTACTCCGACGGCGCCGGGTTCAATCTGCCCTTCGGTTTCGGCTACCGCTGGCAGCGCGGCGAGTCCACCCTCTTGCTTGCCGTGCCTCCCGACAAGGCGCCACGCGCGCTTCCGGTGACACCTCGACCCGGCTACTGACCGAACGTACACCACCGAAACTCCGCGTCCACGACGTCCACCCGCTTGCCGTGCACTTTGGCTGTAGCGAGCAAGACCTGCGGGGCGGACCGGCTCAGAGAAGCGTTGGCCCCACACTGCGGACCTTTGGTCTTTACCCGTAACCATTGGATGTCCGTCTGATGGGCACGGGCGGCGCCGGATGCGCCACAGCCACGGTGGGATTAAGCCCGCGCATCATCCGCCGCCAGACCGGTGACGCCCTGCCATGGCGCGCGCCAAAGTCAATTCGTCGGCATGTTCCAACCCGCCCCCAGCTGGCATCCCCTGGGCCAGCCGTGACACCTTCACACCCCGCGGCGCGAGCAGATCCGAGAGGTAATTCGCCGTGGCCTCCCCTTCAACATCGGTACTCAGCGCGAGGATCACCTCGGTGAATACTCCGCGCTCCAAGCGAGAGGTCAACTCGGCCAAACGCAGGTCCTCGGGCCCCACGTGCTCGAGGGGCGAAAGGCGTCCCCCTAGGGCGTGATAAAGACCACGGAAAGCGCCGGAACGCTCGATGGGCAAAATATCCGTGGCCCGCTCGACCACGCAGAGCAAATCCTCGCGCTCGTCGTCCAGACAAATGACGCAATTTTCTTCGACCGCAAAAAACCCGCATGCCGCGCACTGGCGGACTCCGTCGCGCGCCGCAGCCAAAGCTTCGGCCAGCGCGGTGGTTCGCTCATCGTCGTCAAGGAGCCAAAGCGCCATACGTTCCGCGCTGCGCGGGCCGACACCCGGCAGCCGCCGCAATTCGCGCACCAGAGCCGCGAAGGGCCCGGGGTAATCAGCCGCCCTCACAAGCCGGAAGCTGTCCGCCGCGCGGCCGCGCTGCGCAAGGCAAAGATCCGCGCGGCCGCATCATCCCGCTCGCGGGCCAAAGCTCCGAAGGAGTTCTCCGCTTCGGCCCAACGCCCCGCCCAGAAAGAGTCCCACGCACGATCCCAAGGCGCGCTCACGCCGTCGGCCTCTGCCGCCGGACCAGTCACCTCGTGCAACAAAACCCGTTCCCCTTCGAAATCCCACCACGCCATGCGGCGCGACTTCCACCCGGCCGCCACTTCCGCGGCCAGCGCCTCTTCAACGAGCAGACCCGCCGCATAACCGCGTGCCGCCGCCGCCATGCGGCGCGCCCGGCGCAGAGGGGTTCCCCCCACCGTCCACCGCACCTCACCCGGAAAATGCCCGACACCGGAGACACATTCTCCGCGCGAGAGCGCGGCGCAACCACCCGCCTCTTTGACCCAAGCCCAAAGGGCTCGGACCACGTCCTCCGTGGGCGCCGACTGGCCCCAAAGGCCGAAGGCGAAAAGGGCACCCTCGCCATCGCAGCGCTCAAGATACCCTCCCGCTTGGTGAAAATGCCGCGCGGCACGGGAAGCCAACTCGGATCTTTCTTTCCAAGCGGCATGCTCTCCCTCCGGGTGCCCCGGCCAGAGAATCTCGGCCAAAGCAAGAATCTCGCCTCTCGGACCGTCCTCCAAATGACGCTCGTCCATGCGCGAATGCAGGAATTCCGGGCTGACCCGTCCCCCCACCAAGGCCTGCCAGCGTGCGCGCCGCGATCCCGCAGGGCTGAAGGAGAAAGCCAGCGCTCCCGCTCCGGCCAAGCCCGCGGCGGTCATCGGCACGAGGGAACTCGCAGCGTGGCCGTAAAGCCCCGCCAACCAAATTCCTCCGCCCAAGAGCCAAAGCGTGGCCAGCCAGATAAGAATTTTGAGACTGCGTCGCGGGATATCGACCACGCACCAAGCAACCCATAGCGCGACCAAGACCGCCAAAACGGCCTCGGCCCGCGGATTGACCGCCGGCGGTCGCCATCCCGGCCACACCGGCAACTGGGGAACCCACAACAGGGGCAAAGCCAGCACCATGGCGACCAGGGCGCAAATCAGCGCAGCTTTAAGATGCAGGGCCGGCAAGTTTTTCATCGGACGAGTCATCACGATAGGCTCGCACCACCAGATCGCTCAAGAACTTGTCGGGCGACTCCACCGCTTCGCGCGGAAGCAAGAGCGGGCGGGCGGCGGGCGGACACCTCACGAGGCGCAACCCGAATTCGTAGTCTTTGAACAAGTCCGCGCACAATTCGCGCACCGGCCTTTGACCAGTCACCGCCATCTCCACAAGGAGGTCAAGGGCTTCGGGTGCGAATTTCAAAGCCAAACCTTGCGACTGCCCGAGACGCTCGGCGAACTCTTCCGCGCTGCGCCGCAAAACACGCAGACGCTCGTTCTGGCCGCTGGACCGCAGCTGCGCCAAGCGCTCGGCCGGGCGCTCAATGAGGTCCAAATCGACGCGCAGCGACGTCGCACCGGACCCGGGCAATTCGAATTTGAAGTCGCGCAGCAGGCGTTCGCACACCGTGAGCAGACCCCGTGCCCCGGTCCCTTCCTCCGCGGCAAGTGCGGCAATACGGTCAAGCGCCGCATCGTCAAAAACCGCCTCGATCCCGAAAGCCAGAAAAGCACGTTCGTACTGGCGCAGCACGCTGCCCTCGGATTCGGACAAAATTTTGCGCAGGTCGGCCGCGGTCAATTCCTCGCAGGCCACGCGCACCGGAAGACGTCCGATAAATTCCGCCTCCATCCCGTATTCGATCAGGTCGGCCGTGGTCACCCCATGCTGCCAGGCCCGGTCCTCCGCCGGACCCGCCGGCGCGGCAAAACCGATCTGCGCCTGCTTGCGCCGCTTCTCCACTATGTCCCTCAAGCGTGGAAAGGCTCCGCTCACGATAAACAGGATGCTCCGCGTATTGACCGCCTGCCGACCGGGCTTGCTCCCGCGCTGCAATTCCATCACGGCCTGCATCTGACCCGCCAGATCCATCGGGTTGCGCAGCGGCACTTCCGTTTCCTCCATCAGCTTGAGCAGCGCGGTTTGCACCCCGCGCCCGCTCACGTCCCGCCCGATCATGTTGCCGGAGGTCGCGATTTTGTCGACCTCATCGATGTAAACAATGCCGTGCTCCGCGCGCGCGGTGTCGCCATCGGCCTTTTGCACCAATTCGCGCACCAAATCCTCGACGTCGCCGCCCACATAGCCTGTCTCGCTGAATTTTGTCGCGTCGGCCTTGACGAAGGGGACCCCAATCAATTCCGCGATGTGCCGCACAAGGTAGGTTTTACCCACGCCAGTCGGACCGGTGACAATCACGTTCTGCTTGGCATATTCGACCGGCGCCGTCTCGCCGCGCCGGGCGCGCTCACGCAGAAATTTCGCGTGGTTGTAATGGTCGCATACCGCAA
>CAMBSX010000010.1 GCA_945870655.1 Chthoniobacter flavus
AAAAACCCGGCGCGGTCCAAAGCTCCCCGCTCGTAGCGCAGCCCGAGGTCACGCAGCACGCCCTGATCGGGCACGGCGGAAACCCCGAGCCGGGCCAGAGCTGCTTCCGCCTGCCCCGGAAGGAAACGCACCAGCACGTTGCCGATGTCGAAAATGAAGGCTTCCACTTTCACGGCGCGAAGTGATCAAACCCGCTGGCCCGTTCCAGTCCCTCTGCCGTTCCAGCGGGGGCCAAGCGGCCGATCCGGGAGAGCTTCACCCGGGGAAACTTTTTGCGCCACGCGGCCTCGAGAAGCGTCGCTCGGCTCGGAGCGACGGCGAAAAGTAGTTCGAAGTCCTCCCCCTCCCCCAAGGCCTGCCGCAGCGAAGCCCCGCGGCGGCGGGGCACGCAGGACGGATCGAGCACAAAGCCCGTGCCGCTCGCGGCGGCCAACCTCGGCAGATCGGCGGCCAAGCCGTCACTCACATCCATCATGGCGCGGGGCCGGAAATGTTCCGTCAACCATCCGGCCTCAGCGGCCCTCGGCGTGAAGCGCAAGTGCCAACCCGAGCGCATCGATCCCCCGAGGACACCGGTTACATAAAGAAAATCCCCGGGGCGACCGCCCCCGCGCGGCACGAATTTGCGCCGCAACACCTCGCCGGTCATGGCCACGCTAATCATGGCCGGGCCATCGGTGCGCGCCAACTCGCCGCCGACAATTTCGAACTGGTAAACGCGCGCGGCACGGCTCAAACCCCGGTAAAGACCCTCCAGCCAGCGACCGGTTTGCGCGTGTTGCAGTACACAGGTCACGAGGGCGAAACGTGATTCACCGCCACAGGCCGCAATATCGCTCACGGCCCGGCAGGCCGCTTTCCAGCCGACGGCAGAGGACGCATCGCTGGCCAGAAAATGCCGTCCCTCGACCACACAGTCGGTCTTGAGCAAGACGAGAACCCCCTGCTTGCCGCCGGCCACGGCGGCGCAGTCGTCGCCGATTCCAGCATGCACTGCGTCCGAAGTTGCCGGCAGCAGACGCCGCAACCGCGCCACCAAGCCATCCTCTCCGGAAGATCGTTTCACAGGAGAAACATGATGGTCGCCACCGACACGGCGTTGAAGACCGCGTGCATAATCATAGGGACGAGCAAGGTGCCGGTCTTTTCGTAAGCCAGCCCGAGACACATCGCGAGAGTGAAGAGGGCCGGCAGCGAGGCGGCATGCCCGTGCAGCGCGGCAAAGAGAAGGCTGGTCAGGACCATGGCAAAAAACGGACCGGCATAACGTTTGCCGATGGGATAAAGGTAACCGCGGAAAATGACTTCCTCCGCCACCGGTGCGACCACAATGGCCATAACCATCACCGCCCAACGGTCGCGCGGCGACTCCGTATTCTGCAGAAATTGAACCACCTCCTGCGGGTTCAACTCGCCGCCGGAGACACCGTAAACCATGGCCTGCACCAGCATGAGCACCGGATACGCAGCGCCCAAGGCGAGAAGCGATCTACCGAGCACCGGAAAAAACTTTTCCCCGCCGATCCCGAATACGCCGGCAGGCGGGATATTCCGGTAGACGAGCAGACCGATCAGAAAAATGACCATGGACACGTAGACTGCCGCCCCGCTGACCACGTGACCGAAATCCAATGTCTCCTCACCGGTTGCGGTCAGCGATTCATAGCCCAGAAGAGCAAACCATGCGGCGAGAAGCGCGGCCACAAGGCCATCGAGGCCGCGCACCCAATCGTCCTCCACCCGGCCGCCCTGCGCGACGAACACACGATGCGCCAGCGGCAAATAGTAGCGCAGACCCGCCGCGGTGAAGAAGACGAGCGCGGCAAGGGCCGCCCAGAGAGATAGGCCGCTCACCACGCGTAGAACTCAGGCAGCAGGTAGGCGCGCCCGGGCTGCATGCGAAAAGACGGGCCGGGAGTCAGCTGGACTTCCACCTTCGACTCCATGCCGGCACCCAGCAGACGCAAAAGGCGCTGGAAGTTTAGGCCTGACTGGTAACGGATCACTCCCGCGTCCGGCGCTTCGGCCAACGCGCGCGCCTTGTCAAATGCGTCTTCCAAGTAGCCGAGTTGATCGACCAATCCCGCCTCCTTGGCATCTTTGCCGGTCAGAATGCGGCCATCGGCCAAGGTGTCGCGCAATTGGTCCGCCTCCAAGGCGCGCGAGGAAGCCACAATGCCGAGGAATCGCTCGTAGACCTGTTTGACCATCCCCTCGACATAGGCACTTTCCTCCGGAGTCAGCGGACGCGACCCGCTGAGCATGTCCTTGAACTTGCCGCTCTTGAAGACCACCGCGTCGAGGCCCACCTTGTCGAAGAGGCCCTCGTAGTTGAGCGACTGGATAATGACACCGATACTACCAGTGAAAGTTGTCGGATTGGCCACGATCCAGTCGGCTGCGCAGGCCAGATAGTAGGCACCCGAAGCCCCGAGCGAACTCATCGCCACCACCACCGGCTTCTTCTTCTGCACCTTGAGTACTTCGTTGTAGATGATATCCGAGGCGGTCACTTCGCCGCCGGGCGAATCAACGGCCAAAACCACGCCTTTTACCTCGTCGTCCTCCAGCGCGGTTTGCAGGGCTCCTTTGATGTCATCGACCATCGAAGTTCCCCACTCCGTGGTGTCATCCGTATAAATCACACCTTGCACGGGAATGACCGCGATCTTGCCGGCCCCCGCTTCCCCGACCTCCACCACCGCCTCGGTAAGTCCCGCCTGGAAGCTGCGCGAGGCCAGGCCTTCCGCCTCGGTCGCGCCGACCAAGGCGAGGAGGATGAGATTGAAAAAGAGACTCGCGCCCAAAGCGAGGAACAGGGCCAACAAGACGCAGCCGGATTTCTTCATGGACCCAAGATTGCCGAGCCGGGCGCGCAAGACAAGCCGCCGTGCGGCACTTCCCGGTGGACAAGCGCATGGGCAGCGTGCATTTTCTTCCGCTTAGCTGCTCACGTGGCGGAACTGGCAGACGCGTGCGTCTCAGAAGCGCATGGGGTGACCCGTGGAGGTTCGAGTCCTCTCGTGAGCATTTTTACCGATGCAAAATCCCGCCAAGGTCCGCGGCATCTTCAGTTCTATCGCCGCGCGCTACGACCTCGCCAACCACCTTCTTTCCGCCGGCTTGGACTTCTTCTGGCGTGCGCGTTCCGTGCGGATGGTCGCCGGGTGGAAGCCCGGGGCGATTCTTGATCTCGCCACCGGCAGCGGTGACCTTGCCCTCGCCCTGCAGAAGGCGCTGCCTCGGGCGCATGTGGTCGGAGCAGATTTTTGCCTTCCCATGCTGCAGGTGGCCGCGAGGAAGGGATTGCGTCCGCTCGTCGCCGCCGATGGCATCCAACTCCCTTTTGCCGCCGGCTCTTTTGATGCCGTCACGGTGGCCTTCGGCTTGCGCAACATGGAATCCTGGCCGGACGCACTGCGGGAAATGTCGCGCGTGCTTCGACCCGGCGGACATCTTCTCGTGCTCGATTTTTCCATGCCCAGCCCCCCGTTCGCCGCGCTTTACCGCTTCTATCTCCACCGTGTGTTGCCGGTTTTTGCCGGCCTCATCACCGGGCAGCGCGCCGGCTACGAATACCTCGGCGAATCCATCGAGGCCTTTCCTTCCGGGGAGGGTATGTGCCGCCTCATATCGGACAACAATTTCCACGAGGCGCGAGTCCTCCCGCTCGCCGCGGGCATCGTCAGCATTTATACTGCGGTCAAAGCTTGACGCCATGGGCCCAATTGTCTTCACGCCAATTTATCAGGAACGCATCTGGGGCGGACGCAAATTGGCCGACCGGCTGGGCCGCTCCCTGCCCGGCTCGCAACCGGTCGGCGAGTCATGGGAATTGGTCGACCGCCCGGAGGCGCAGAGTGTCGTCGCGGAGGGCCCGCTGCGCGGCAACACCCTGCACAATCTGTGGACCCATCATCGGGCGGAAATTTTCGGTCCACGCCACCGCAACACAGGGCCCCGCTTCCCCCTCCTCTGCAAGCTGCTTGACGCGCGCGACCGCCTTTCGGTCCAGGTCCACCCGCCGGCCGCACTCGCAGCGAGGCTCCAAGGCGAACCGAAGACCGAGATGTGGTATTTTTTGGGGTGCGACCCGGGCAGCCGCATCTATGCCGGTTTATCGGCCGGAACGACGCGCGCGGCCTTCGAGGAGAAACTGGGCCGCGGCGAAGTCGAAGGATGCCTCCACGTGCTCCCCACCCGCGAGGGTGACAGTATTTTTATCCCGAGCGGACGCCTCCACGCCATCGGTGAAGGAAACCTCATCGTCGAAATCCAGCAGAATAGCGACACGACCTACCGCGTCTTCGATTGGAACCGCCGGGGCCTGGACGGCCAACCCAGGGATCTGCATGTTGCGGAATCACTGCTTTCCGCAGACTTCAACGACTTCACACCACCCCTCGCACACCTCGAAACGGGCGTCATCGCGGAGTGCGAGTATTTCCGCGTGGAGAAAAAAAACCTCTCGGCACCAGAGGACCTTCGGCCGACCGGCGACTTTGCGCTGGTCACCGTAGTCGGCGGGAGCGCCTTGTGCGGGGCGCACGCCTTCTTCTCGGGCGACTTTTTCCTGCTTCCGGCCTCGGAAGCCCCGCCGGTCCGTCCGGCGGAAGAAAGCTGCTCGGTGCTCGTGACCACGCTTCCCCAAGCTGCCGGTTAGATGCCTCGGATCTCGATCACCTTGCTCGACGGCCGGGACCCGCTGACCGAAGATTTGGCCAGGAGGCATGCCGCCGCTTGGGGTCACCTTTACACCAACTGGGACACGTCGAAAGCGCTGGCCGAATTCCGACCTCAGAAAACAAATGGCTCCCTGCCGGCCACCCTTGTCTTGCGGGAAGACGAGCAAGTCGCCGGTTCGGTCAGTTTGCTCTTCGGGGACTGTGAGGCACGCACGGACTTGGACCCTTGGCTAGGAAGCCTCTACATCCTTCCCGAGTTCCGCGGGCGTGGTTATGCAGGCCGATTGATCGAGGCGGCGACCCACTTCGCGGCGGAAGCAGGCGTGGAAGTGCTCTACGTTTTCACCGAATCGGCTGCCGGCCTGCTCCGGCGCCATGATTTCTCCTCCGTCGAGCGCACCTTGCTGCATGGCAGACCGATCGACATTCTTCGGCGCGAACTTGTTTAGGGCATGGCTTGGCACAAGCGGAAGCCCAAGCCCCCGTGCCGCCGACGCGTTTCATTCTGGCGCACCGCCGTGGCCAGGGCTTTGCGCTGGCCTGCCACCACGACAAGCCGCCTGCCGCGCGTGATCCCGGTGTAAAGCAGATTGCGCTGGAGAAGAAGGAAGTGCTGCATGGCCAGCGGGATGACCACGGCGGGAAATTCCGACCCCTGGCTTTTGTGGATGCTGATGGCGTAGGCGAGTTCGACCTCGTCAAGCTCGTTGAACTCATAAACCGCCCGGCGCCCGTCGAATTCGACACACACGCGACGCTCCTCCCCGTCGATTGAGACAATCCGGCCGATATCGCCGTTGAACACGTCTTTGTCGTAGTTGTTCCTCGTCTGCAGGATCTTGTCCCCCGCCCGGAATTTCGTACCGAAGCGCTCGACCTCCGCGCGGTCCGGATGCGGCGGATTGAGCGCCGCTTGCAGCACCGTATTCAGTTCCCTGATCCCCAGGCTTCCGCGATGCATCGGCACCAGCACCTGGATGTCGCGGAGCGGATCAAGTCCGATCCGCCGTGGAATTTCCTCCCGCACGAGGCGAACCACCAGCTTGGCGATTTCTTCCGGTTCCTCCCGGTGCAGGAAAGCAAAATCCGTGTTCTTGTCCCCCGCCTCCTCGGGCACGCGCCCGTGCCGGACATCGTGTGCCGCCCGCACGATACGGCTCGCTTCCGCCTGGCGAAAAATTTCGGTCAGACGGACCGAGGGCACCATACCGCTGGCCAGGAGGTCGGACAAAATGGACCCGGGACCCACGCTGGGCAGCTGGTCCGGATCGCCGACCAGAACAAGCGACCCGTGGGGCGGAAGGGCCCGACACAACGCCCCCATCAGCGGGACATCGACCATGGAAAATTCGTCGACCACCACAAGATCCGTATCGAGCGGGTGCTGCTTTCCACGCATGAATCCGCCAGAAGGCAATATCTCAAGCATCCGGTGGATGGTTTGCGCCGGGCAGCCCGTTGACTCACCCATCCGTTTGGCCGCACGTCCGGTCGGCGCGCAGAGCAGGAACCTCACCCGCTTGGCCGCAAGAATTTTCAGCAAGCTGTCGAGCAAGGTGGTCTTACCCACGCCCGGGCCCCCGGTGACCACCACGACGCGCGAGCCGAGAACCTGCCGCATGGCTTCCACCTGACTCGGAGAAAGTGTTTTGCCGGTTTTCCCTTGGACCCAATCGAGCGCCTTTTCGAATTCGATGACGGGATACGCCGGCGGTTGCACGGACAACCTTCGCAGCGTGGTGGCAATCGTTTCCTCGGCCGCGCGCAGGGCAGGAAGGAAAACCATGGGTTCTCCGGCGATTTCCTCCACGTCCAAATGACCATCGGCCATTTCGCGATCCAGCGCACCCACCAAGACGCCTTCATCGACCCCGAGCAAATGCGCCGCTGTTGCCAGCAATATGGCCCGAGGCAAACCGGTGTGGCCCTCGGCCGTCGCCTCGGAGAGCACATGCTGCAAACCTCCCCGGGCACGCAGGATGGAGTCGTGACCGAACCCGAGCTTCTCGCCGACCGCGTCGGCTGATTTGAAGCCGATGCCCGGAATATCGCGGGCCAGCAGATAAGGATTGGCCCGAACGCGCGTGATGGCGTCCTCGCCATAAAGTTTATACACCCGGAGCGCGCGGCTCGTACTGATCCCATGACCGTGCAAGAAAACCATGATGTCCCGCACAATGCGCTGCTCGGCCCAGGCCGCCTTGATTTGCTGCCGGCGTCCTGATCCGATTCCCTCGACATCCTCCAGGCGAGCCGAGGAGTTTTCAATGACCTCGAAAATCTTTTCGCCGAACTTGGCCACCATCTTCTTTGCATAAACTGGACCGATCCCGCGGATCAGACCGCTGCCGAGATACTTTTCCATGCCTTCAAGGGATGTCGGGGCGTGGCAACGAATATCCGTTGCGCACAACTGCATCCCATGGTCGCGGTTTCGCTCCCAGCGCCCCTCGGCAGTAATCCATTCGCCGGGCGCGACGGTGGCCACGACGCCGACCACGGGAACGAGGTCGCGCCGCCCCTTCACCTTCACTTTGAGTACCGAGAATCCCGTCTCCTCATTGTGAAAGGTCACTCGCTCGACCAGACCAGAGAGGCCGTCCACCGGTGCCGTGAGATCGGAATCCATGCCTCCCATCCTGCCTGCTAGAGACCCGCGGGGGCAAGCGGTCGGCTTTTTCTTGCCATGCCCCAGTCTGAGGCGCTAATTTCCCCTTTCTGCCATGAAAGCCGGTCTCCATCCTGATTACGCCGAAACGACAATCACCTGCACCTGCGGTGCCGTTTACCACACCCGTTCGACCCGCCGCAACATCAAGATCGGCATCTGCGCGGCCTGCCATCCATTTTTCACCGGCGAGCAGAAGTTTATCGACACCGCCGGCCGCGTGGAGAAATTCTCCCGCCGCTACGGGTCGGTCAAAGCCGCCCGTGCCAAGAAAGCTTAGTTGGTTTGTTGCTGATACGGTGATCGCGCCGCCCTGCGGCCGGTCGCCGTTTTTTTATGGACCTTGCCCCGCTCATCGCCAAAAAACACGAGCGTTTGGCCGAGTTGGACAGGCTCGTGTCGTTCGAAGACTTTTACAGCGACCCGGTCAAAGCGCGCGACATCATGCGCGAGCAGGCGCGGCTCAAGGAACTCGCCTCCGCTGCTCATGAGGCGAGCGCGCTCCGCGCGCAGTTGAAGGAAAACAGTACGCTGGCTAGCGGCACCGATCCGGAGATAGCAGAAATGGCCGCCGCCGAAATCCCGCAAATCGAGGCACGCCTTGCCATCCTCGACCGCGACATCCAGTTCGCCCTGCTTCCACCGGACGAGAGCGAGGACCGCAATGCCATCATCGAAATTCGCGCCGGCACGGGCGGCGATGAAGCAGCCCTCTTCGCAGCCGACCTCTACCGGATGTACCAGCGCTACGCCGAAGCGCACGGACTAAAGCTCGAATCCGTCGATTCCAGTCCGTCCGGCCTCGGCGGTTTCAAAGAAATCGTCTTTAAAGTGATCGGCGATGCCGTCTTCCGCCGCCTGCGCTACGAGAGCGGGGTCCACCGCGTGCAACGCGTACCCGCGACGGAAGCCCAGGGCCGCATCCACACATCCACCGCCACCGTCGCCGTACTGCCGGAGGCACAGGAAGTGGACATCGAACTCCGCCCGCAAGACCTCCGTATCGAAGTCTGCCGCTCCGGCGGCCCCGGCGGCCAAGGAGTCAACACGACCGATTCCGCCGTACAGATCCTCCACATCCCGACCGGGAAAATCGTCCGCTGCCAAGACGGGCGCTCGCAGCAGAAAAACAAAGCCGCCGCTCTGGAAATCCTCCGTACCCGCCTCCTCGAGGACAAACGCAACGAGGAGGAAGCCAAGTATTCCGCCCACCGGCGGAGCTTGATCGGACGCGCCGGGCGCGAGGAAAAAATCCGCACCTATAACTTCCCGCAGAATCGCATCACGGACCACCGCATCGGGCTGACCCTCTACAACCTCGACCACGTGATCGAGGGCGACCTTGACGAAATGGTCGGTGCTCTGCAGCAACGCGACATGGAAGACCGCTTCGCCGAAGCCGGCCTCACGTAACCCACCGTGCCAATTTTTCCGAGTATGAGCCGAACGGTCGGTCCGGCCGCCATCCGGCAAACCATTTTTTCCGGCACGGTCTGCTCCCCTTGACCATGCCTGACACCCTTCCGCTCCTCGAGGTTCTCCGCGCCAGCGAGCGCTACCTCGCCGACCGCGGCGTGGAACACCCGCGCCTCAATGCCGAGCATCTGCTCGCGCACGCCCTCGGCCTCAAGCGCATGGAACTCTACCTCCAATTCGACCGCGGCCTGACCGAGAGCGAGCGCATCCCGCTGCGGGACACGGTCAAACGGCGCGGCGCCCGGGAACCACTCCAGCACATCCTCGGCACTGCCGAATTCCACGGGCGTACTTTCACCTGCGACCGGCGTGCCTTGATCCCCCGCCCCGAAACCGAGCAACTTGTCGAAATCGCCCTGGAAATCGCCAACGGAAACAAGGGCGCCAAGATTCTCGACATCGGCACTGGTAGCGGCGTCATCGCCCTGACCATCGCCCTCGAACTGCCCTCTGCCGAAGTCCATGCCACCGACCTTTCGCCGGTCGCCCTCGCCCTCGCCGCGGACAACGCCGCTCGCCACAGAATCGCCGAACGCGTCCATTTCACTCGGGCCGATCTCCTTGCGGCGACCGGCGCCCCGTTTGACCTGATCGTGGCCAACCTCCCCTACATCCCGACAACCGAAATCACCGCCCTCTCACCCGAAGTGCGGCACGACCCTGCCTCCGCTCTCGATGGTGGGACCGACGGCCTCGACCTTATTCGTCGCCTTGTCGAACTCGCCCCCGCCCACCTCTCACCCGGAGGGGCCCTCCTGCTGGAAATAGGCGCCGGACAGGCAAGTGCCGTTAAGACCCTACTGACAGCGCGCAAATTTCGGGACATTTCTGTCCGTCCCGATTATGAACATGTTCCGCGTTTCGCGGTTGGTTTCCATGGATAAAATTCTCGTTCACGGCGGTCGCAAGCTGAACGGCACGGTGCGCATCAGCGGATCGAAAAATTCCGCCCTCCCCATACTCGCTGCCGCCCTTCTCACTCGCGAGCGTTGCGTCATCCGTGGCGTCCCCGACCTCAGCGACATCCACTACATGCTGACTATCCTCAGCTCGCTCGGCTGCGAAGTGGAACGCGCCAGCGGCACGGTCATCATCAAGGCGGATAAAATCCGCACCGAGGCGCCTTATGAACTCGTCCGAAAAATGCGCGCTTCGGTCTGTGTCCTCGGTCCGCTCCTCGGACGCGAACACGAAGCCTGTGTCTCCCTGCCCGGCGGCTGCGTGATCGGCGATCGCCCGATCGATCTTCACCTGCGCGGCTTTGAAGCCCTTGGTGCCGCGGTGCGCGTCACCGGTGGCAATGTCAAAGTTCTCGCTCCGCGCCTCTCGGGCGCAAAGGTGAACATGGGAGGCAAATACGGAACCACCGTTCTCGGTACGGACAATATCATGATGGCTGCCGTTTTGGCCGAGGGAACCACCATTATCGAAGATGCCGCCGAAGAGCCGGAAGTGGTCGATCTGGCCAATTTTCTCAACGCGCTCGGTGCCAAGATCACCGGGGCCGGAACCTGCCAGATCACCGTTGAAGGCGTCAAAGAACTGAGCGGAGCCGACTACACGGTGATCCCCGACCGCATCGAAGCCGGCACCATGCTCGTGGCTGGCGCTATCACCGGAGGCAGGGTCACGGTGAACCACGTGCGCCCCGACCACCTCGAGTCTGTCATCGAACCCCTGCGCGCCGCGGGATTCACTATCGAAACCGGCGAGCGCAGCATCACTGTTTCTCCCAACGGCGGGCTCCGTCCGCTTCATTTGGATACCCGCCCCTATCCCGGTTTTCCCACCGACATGCAGGCCCAGATGTGTGCGCTGCTCGTCCGCGCCCCGGGCGAGAGCGTCATCACCGATCACATCTTCCCCCAGCGTTTCATGCACGTGGCCGAACTCGCCCGCATGGGCGCGCAAATCCGCCTCGAGGCACCAACTGCCTTTATCACCGGCAACGGGGCATTGAGCGGCGCCCCCGTGATGGCCAGCGACCTCCGCGCCTCCGCCGCCCTGCTCCTTGCCGGCCTGCAGGCCGACGGGATCACCGAGGTCAATCGCGTTTACCACATCGATCGAGGCTATGAGCACATCGACGACAAACTCAACGACGTTGGAGCGCATATTGAACGGGTCAAAGCCTGAGCCGTCCGAGATACGCCGCCGTTCTCCCCATGACTAACACTTCCAGCTCCTCGACCCCGCCCGAGGCCACCGGCATCCCGCTGGTGCCAACCCAAAACACCACCCTACGCGACTTCCGCTCCCACGCCCCCGGCTACTGGCCCGAAGCAACCGAAGCCGATTGGAGCGACTGGCGCTGGCAACTGCGCCACCGCATCACCACCCTCGCCCAGGCCGAAGAACACCTTCGCCTCACCCCCGCCGAGCGCGAAGGCCTCCTCCTCACCGCCCACAAACTGGCCTTCGGCGTCACCCCGCACTACTTCAATCTGATTGAGCCGGACAACCCCGACTGCCCGATCCGCCGCCAAGTCATTCCGCTCCCCGGGGAAGCGGTCATTACTCCCGGCGAAATGGCCGACCCTTGCGGCGAGGACGGACATATGCCGGTGCCTGGTCTGGTCCACCGCTACCCCGACCGCGTCCTCTTCCTCGTTACCGACCGCTGTGCCAGCTACTGCCGCTACTGCACGCGCAGCCGCGTGGTCAGCGGGGTCGGCGAGCAAGAACTTGAGACCGACTTCAAGGAAATCTATGCCTACCTCGAAAAACATACCGAAGTCCGGGACGTCCTTCTCTCCGGCGGCGACGCCCTTCTTCTTTCCGACGGCAAACTGCGCACCATCCTCACCCGCCTCCGCGCCATCCCGCACATCGAATTCCTCCGCCTCGGCTCCCGCGTCCCCATTTTTCTCCCGCAGCGCATCACCCCCGAACTCTGCGCCATGCTCAAAGAATTTCATCCACTCTGGATGAGCGTGCATGTCAACCACCCGCGCGAACTCACCACCGAGGTGCGGGACGCGCTCGGGCGCCTCGCCGACGCAGGCATCCCGCTCGGCAACCAAAGTGTCCTTCTCGCCGGGGTCAACGACAACCCGGACACCATGCGCGCCCTCATCCACAAGCTCCTCCGCTGCCGCGTGCGCCCCTACTACCTCTACCAGTGCGACCTCATCCACGGGTCCGCCCACCTCCGCACCAGCGTGACCAAAGGCCTTGAGATCATCGAAGCCCTGCGCGGACACACCACCGGCTACGCCGTGCCACAATATGTCATCGACGCCCCCGGCGGCGGCGGAAAAGTTCCGGTCAGCCCCGGCTACGTTGTCTACCACGACAAGGAAAAAGTGGTCCTGCGCAACTACGAGGGCCGCATTTTTGAATACCCGGAAAAACCCGGCCACGCTGCCACCCTCGTCAGTCCCGAGGCCATCCTCGACTACTGAATGGGCACCGCCGCACGAAGCCTCACGGGCGACCTGTCCCTGACGACCAGACGGGAATGGCGGGAAGCCATCCCCACATCCTGACCCCATGGGAACGATTATCATTCGCCCCCGGGCACGCGTCTTCCACGGTCACGACTGGGTGCACGACAACGAAGTCCTCAAGGTCACCGGCAAACCGGAAGACGGCGCGGTTGTCGGCTTGAAAGACCAACGCGACCGCTTCCTCGGCAGTGCCATTTACAACAGCCGTTCAAAAATCCCCGCCCGTCGCTTCTCGCGCCAGCGTCAAGACCTCGATCCCGACTTCTTCCGCCGCCGCCTCACCATGGCCTCGGAATACCGCGACAAGCTTGGACTCGACCCGCGCGCCCGCCGCGAGGTCTGGAGCGAAAGCGACGGGCTGCCCGGCCTCATCCTCGACCGCTATGGGGACTGCGCGATCCTGCAAACGCTGACTCTCGCCATGGACCAGCGCAAAGAACTCATCGCCGACGCGGTCGAAGAAATTCTCAAACCGGCTTGCCTCATCGAACGCAACGACGCTCCCGTCCGCCAAGCCGAGGGCCTGGAACCGCACGTCGGGGTCCTCCGCGGGCGGACCCCCGCACCCTTTGAAGTCACCCTTGGCGGCGTGAACTTCGGCCTCCACCTCCCCGGTGGACAGAAAACCGGCCTCTACCTGGACCAAGGCGCCAACTACGCCCTCGTTGCGCAGCAGGCCCGAGGCAAACGCGTTCTCGACTGCTTCAGCAATCAGGGCGGTTTCGCCCTCGCCTGCGCTCTGGCCGGCGCGAGCGAGGTCACCGCGCTGGACATTTCCGCCGAGGCCTGTGCCGCCATCGAAACCAACGGGAAGCGAAACCACGTGCACCTCAACGTTGTTGAAACCAACGTTTTCGACTGGCTCAAAGCCGCCGTCACCCGCGGCGACCGCTACGACCTCATTATCCTCGACCCGCCGAGCTTCACCCGCGACCGCGCCCGCCTGAACGATGCCCTCCGCGGCTACAAGGAAATCCACCTGCGCGCGGCCCAACTCCTGGACAACGGTGGCCTCCTCGCCACCTTTTGCTGCTCCCATCACGTCAACGACACCGTCTTCCTGGATGTCATCCGCGATGCCATGATTGACGCGAAGAAAACCGCCCGGCTCCGCGCCACTTACGCCCAACGCGCCGACCACCCGGTCATCCTCGGCCTTCCCGAGTCCTCCTACCTCAAGGGCCATCTCCTCGAAATGGCTCCGGGGCGCTGACCAATTTTTTCTCGCCACCGCGGCCGAGAAAAATCTACCTTCCGGTCGGAGACCGACTTATGGCCGAACACCGATCAACCCGCGACGATTTCCTCGACCTCGAGGACGACAGACCAGCTTCCGCCTCATCGGTCGAACAGTTGGATGACCAAGTAGCCCAAGCGCAGGACCGTCTCCAGGCCCTCAAACGGCAGGCCGAACAACTCGAGCGTGAGAAAGCAAAGCTCGAGGAACTGAGCCGGCGTCAGGATCAATTCGACCAAGGACGCGCGGAAATGGTCGACAAATTCACTTCCTCCCTCGTGCACGTCCAAAGGGAGACGGACCAGACGCTCAAACGCCTCGAGATTCTGAAAAATGTGCAGGAAAGTTTCACCAATTACCTGCATGAACTGGAGGCGATCAACCCGAAGGACTGGTCGACGACCGAGTTGAACAAAGAACTCTCCCAAGCTCTCGGTGCAGTCGAGGACGCGCGCTCCGTTTACACCAAAGCGCAGGCCCAGGTCGGTGCGGATGAGGACCCCTCTTCCACCAGTCCGTTCGAAGCCGGCGATGGCGGCAGGTACAGCTTCACTTACTGGCTGATGGCCGGCTTCGCCTTCACTTTGCCGCTGTTTGCCCTCGGGCTGCTCGGCTTGTTCCTCTGGTTTATCCAACTCGGATCGACCAATTGACGCACCCATGGCGCGCCGTCCCTCGAACCCCTTATCCGAGCAAGCCCAGCTGTTGCAGGAGCAATACGACCGAACCCTGCGCGAGTTGGCTGACGCCGAAAAAGCCCTGCGGCGGAAGCCGAAGACGGCGCCTCCGGCCAAGCCTGCTCCCGAGCGCAAGGTGCGACTCAACAACGTGGCCGCGGCAATCAGCCTGCCCCGTCCGCAGGAGCACACCTACCGGGGTGGCACAGCGCGGGCGCCGCAGCGCAACACCCGCCGCCGCAAAACGGACGCGCGTCTGGCCCAGATCAAGTTTCTGCTCCTCTGCCTGCTTCTCGCCGGTCTTTTTATCTTCGTCTGGAAACACCTGCCGGGCTGAGACCGCAGGCCGGGCCCTCCTCACGAGCCGCTCCGGGTTAGGAATCACGCATCCCGGGCGACAAACAGGGCCGATTTCATGGGCCCTAGTTGGAAGGCTGCCCGGCCGTCTTTCACTTCAATGACCTGACCCGAGAGCGCATCTTCGTACGTGCCGTCCGGCATTTCCGGGCCGGGCGCAAGGACGAACTCTGTCAGCTTGTCCCCCCGGTTCCACACCGCCAGCACCGTGTCTCCGAGGTGCGCGCGCACGAAGGCGTAGCGGTCGCCCTCGGCGACCAGCGGCCGACGGCTTCCGTAACGCAAGGCCGGATGCGTACGGCGTACCGCGGCCACCTTGCCAAGATGCTCGCGCACCGAGTCCTCCTCCGCGGTCAAGGCGTTGTCCCACGGCATCATGCGGCGATTGTCCGGATCCCCCGCGCCGGTCATGCCGATCTCGTCGCCGTAGTAAATCATCGGCACTCCGTCGACGGACAAAACAAACGTCAAGCCGAGTTTGAGCTTCTCGTAAGCCGCCGCGTTTTCGACCCGGGGGGGCTTGACCCAACCGACCTCTTCCTCGTCGCTGATTTCCGGATCGGGTAGATCGCCGTCGGCATAGGCCATGAAGCGGGCTTTGTCGTGGTTGCCGAGCAACGGAGACATCAGTGTCTCCTTGCCGTAGATGGACTCGGAAGCAGACAACGATCTCTCCAACGCGTCCATCCCTGAACTCTGCTTGGCAAAAACTTCGATAATCGTGTCGTAAAGCGGAAAATCAAACTGCCCGTCGAGCATGTTGGGCCCGACGAAACTCATGATCCCCTCGCGATCCATGAAAGTTTCGCCGACGTTATAGAGCGGGATTTTTCGGACGGGATCGACGGCGCTGCGCAAGGCGGTGCGGTAGCGCCACCAGAAAGAACGTTTGATATGCTTCACCGCGTCGAGACGGTAACCGTCGAGCTTGAAGCGGACGGCGAAATCGATGGCGTTGCTGATGAGGAATTTTACCGCCTGCGGATTGTCGAAGTCGAAGCCGGGCAACCACTCCTCGAACCATGTGGTGAATTGCTGGTCGTCCCAACGGCGCAAGTTTTTCGATCCGTCCGGCAGTTCCAGCGAGCCAAACAGCTCGGGCTGTTCCTTCCAAAGGGGATGGTCGGTGTGGACATGCTTGAGCACGAGGTCGGCGATGATGAACATGTTATTGTCATGCGCCACGGAGATCATTTCGGTCAGGGCGCTTTCGCCACCGAACCGCGGCTCGACCTCGGTATGCGAGACGGGCCAGTAGCCATGGTAACCCGTGTAGAAACGGTACGGCTCGAGGTATTCCTGCCAGGCGCCGTCGGGATTCCGGTTGAGGGGTGCGAGCCAGAGGATATTGATCCCGAGTTTGTCAAAGTAACCTTCGTCGATCTTTTGGCGGATGCCCTGGAAATCTCCGCCTTGGTAGTTGGCAGGGGGCAGGACCCGTTCGTCGTCGACCGGCCGGTCATTGCTCTCGTCACCGTTGGCGAAGCGGTCGGTAAAGGCGTAGTAGATGATGCCGTCCTGCCACTGGAACGTTTCCGGCACTTTGACCGGGGCTCGCGCGGCATTGCTGACGTTGCCCTTGGCATCGGCGACGACCACGCGCACCCACGCTCCTGCCGGCCAGTCACCGGTCGCTACCGTCACGGTGCCACCTGAACGTTCGTGCGCCGCGATCCGGCTTGTTCCATCGGGCATTTGCACTACCGAGGAAACTTGGACAATATCCGAACCGCCGGTCACGATACGGAAGACCGCTTGGCCCTCGCCGGTGTCGGCGGCATAGACCACCGGCGGACGGCCCCGGTCGGTCACGCCGACTCTCGCCACGGAGTTCTCGTTGCCCGTACCATCATCGAGTTTTTCCGGATTGGCCGCATCGAGCGCCCACTGGCCGTCAATCACCAACTTGTATGGATGCGGGCCGGGAGGCAGAGGAACGAACAGCCCGTAGTCTCCCTCGCCAGTACGCTGCAGCGGGTGCGACTCGGGATTCCAGCCGTTAAACTGCCCCGCCACGTTGATTTTTTTGATGTCCGGTCGATTGGGACGGTAGGTAAAGGTGTAACCATCCGCCGGCTGCACGCCGACCAAAAGCACGCCCTCCAGAGCGGGCTGCTCCGCAGGATCACCCTCCGTGACCGATTTCGCGGTGTCCTTGCGGCCCAAATGGGCGCCCGGGGTGCGGGCACGCTCGACGACCCGGAGGGGAATTTCGACCAACCCGGATGTGCTTTTGCCGATTTCCACCGATAGCGTGAAGGTGGCCTCGTTGAAGCTCACGGCGAAGCGATCCGCATCCGGTTCGGGCAAAACCAATTCTTCGCCCACGCCCGGTTTGGCAAAGTAAAACCGATGCATGTCGAGCGCAAGTTGCCCGCCCGCGGTGACCGGCTGCATCGGCATCCAGCCGAGGAAACTGCGCAATTGCCCCGGCGCGTTTTCCTGCGCGGCCACTGCGGATACGGAGGCAACGAGGGTCGCGGCGGCAAGAAACCGGAGGGCAGGATGGGTTTTCATGGCAAGAGTCGACCGATCCCGTCCGTGCTCAGGGGGTGGCCCGCGCGGCACCGGAACGCAATTCGTAATAGGCTGCAGCCATAGGTTGAAGCTCTTTAATCAACAGGCCCGGTTTTTCCATCTGCGCCGGGGTGGTGGCAATCTCAGCCACCTCGCCCGGGACGTCCCCGAGGAAATCCCGGGCCGCCACCGGCACGGTCTTGGAGCCCGCCAGCGCGTCCCAACCGAGAAAGCGCATGGCGCGTCGCGGAAAGATGATGCGGACATCGCGCAAGGGGAGCCGCGGGTGGAGGTTGACCACGACCAGCACACGCTGACCGCTGCTTTGGTCGTAACGGAGGTAGCTGTAAAGCCAGTGGCCGCTCACTCCCCCTTCGGAACGGCCATAGGCCGGATTATCGAGGTTGTCCGGATTGAGCGCATAAAAATCGCCGTCGCGAAACGCCGGTTGATTGATGGCGGAAAGAAGTCTCCGGTAAAAATCACGCAGCAAATTCTGCTGCGAGGACAGGCCCCCGCCGTCAAACTTCCCCCCATTGACCCACTTCACAAACTCCGGCATCGACCAATAGTCGTAAATGGTGGTGCGCGCGTCGTCGCGTCCGAAACCCTCGGCTCCCGCCCCCGGTTCGCCGACCTCCTGGCCGTGGTAAAGCAAAACCGGGCCGCGCGAGAGACCGAAAAGCAAGGCCGATACCGGGCGACCAACATCCATGCCGTGCCCGCCCCACTGGGACGCTGCAGCCAGCCGCACCTCATCGTGATTCTCGCCATAGCGGAGTGCATTATCGGAGAAAAACGGGCCGCGACGGCAAGCATCGAGGTCGTTCGCCGTGCCCCCGCCCTCGTAGATGTTTTTCAACGCGTCATAGCTCGCATCGTCATAGACCGCGTCGAACCCCGCAGCGAGCAACTCGGGCATGACCGCACCTTCCGTCACGGCAATGACTTCGGGGTCCCCACCCGGAACACGGGCCGGATCCGTGTCATAAGCCTCAGCCAACCAATAGACACCCGGCTCACGCAAGTGCGAGCGCCCGATCAGCCAGCGCCAAAATTCCGGTGGTACCATGTGCGCCATGTCCGCGCGAAAACCATCCACCCCCAACTCTTGCCAGTAGGCGATGATCTCGTCCATTTTCTTCCAAGTATCGGGCACCGCCAAATCCGGTTTGGCGCCGTGCGGATAAAGCCGCGTGGACTTTTCTGGATGAGTAAAGTCATAGCCATAATTGAGTTTTACCGTCTCATACCAGGTGTCTGGCGAGGGATTCCAGCTGATCACATTGTTGCCGGTGACCCGGCCGAACTCCTTCTCCCCGTCGAAGAATCCATCTCCCCCGCCCACGGCCTGCACGGTCGGACTGGTAGCCCGGCCATCGCCATCCACCGTGGGCAATCGCAACGGCGCCCCGTCACCTTCGGCTTGTATCCCGCCCGCAAGGTAGTAAAAATTATTTTTCGGGTCGAAAAACCTCGCGCGATTATCGTTGGCGCCGAAGGACAGTTCCGGCCGTACCGTCGACGCATAGCTGCGGGCTACGTGGTTCGGAACGAAATCAATCAGGATTTTCAATCCACTGGCATGGGCTCGCGCGACCATCGCCTTGAACTCCTCCATCCTTTTTTCCGGACGGTCGGCGTAATCGGGCGAAACATCGAAATAATCTCGAATGGCGTACGGGCTGCCGGCCACACCCTTGAGCAGATCCGGATCATCAGCCGGTTCACCGATATTTCCATAGTCGGTCGCGGTGGCTTGCTGGAGGACGCCGGTCACCCAGATATGGGTGAAGCCCATGGTTTTGAGTTCCGCCAGCGCTTTCTCGTCAAGGTCGCTGAACTTGCCACTGCCATTCTCCGCAATGGTGCCGTTCGGCTTGCGCGTCTCGTTCGTATTGCCGAAAAGCCGTGGTAACAGCTGGTACATGCGCACCTTCGCGTCGGCCGGCGCAGTGCGTCCCGTGCGGCGGAAACTCGTGCCCGCGTCGCCCGTCTCGGCCACGAGGTAATGACGAATGGTCTGCACGCCGGTTCCCGAGGCCGCCGTGGCGTCGATCGCCCCGTAGAGGCGCCCCCAACCCTCATCCACGGCAAGGTCTTTGAGGTAAATGACGATCTCCATAACCGGTCCGCTCCCGACCAATTTTCCGGGCACGTGGATCAGCACCTGCGCCGGTTCCGAGGAAACGGTAAAATCGTCCTCCGCAGCCTGCAGAGGACCCCATCGGGTCTCCTCCCAACGCCGCAGGTAATTGTCTTGCCGGTCAGCGCGACGGTTGGCGACCAAGAGGAGGTCGGCAGAAAAGGGCAGCCAAACAGCTGATCCGGTTTTCCCCTGGGCTCCGGGCAGCAACGGGGAACCCGCTCCGGGCTTTGTTCCAAGCGCGACAAAAATGGCCTGATCGGGACGATCCACACCCGCCCCGAGGACGAGAATGTCCCAACCGGTTGACGTCTTGGTGATGCGGTAACGGACCTCATCCGCACCGGCCGCATCATAGCGTCCGCCCTCGGCCCAAGTCGGACTGGCAAACAAGAGAAGGGCCCACAAAGCGCGAATCATAAGAGCTTCTTATCTGAAACGTGTGCTCCACAACTGTCAAGGAACCGCCCGCCTGCCGCCGGCATCGGTCCTTGCGCCGTGCGGTATGTTATCTTCTTCTGGTCTGTGTCACCCGCCGTGAAAGCCGAACATCCCGCCACCATCACGGCCGCGTCCGGCCATCGTCGGCGGGCCGCCCTGCTCCGCCAGCTCGCCTCCTACGCCCTTCTCATTTTCACCATCCTGCTCGCCGCGGTTCCGCTCTGGGAAATCACGGTCCGCGCCCTGCCGGCCACGGATCCGGCCGGCCCCGCCGCTCTCGGCAATTTTTTTCGGTTGCTGAGCCAGACGGATTTCCTCCGCTGGCTGGCCAACTCCCTTTTTGTCGCTCTGGCCGTCACTGTAGTCGGGGTCGTGCTGTCCGCCACCGCCGGCTATGCCCTGTCACGGTTTCGTTTCCTCGGGCGCCTTGCCGTGCTCAACAGCCTCCTGGTCACCCAGATCTTTCCCGCCACACTGCTTCTGCTTCCCATTTTCCTGATCCTCGTGCAGCTCAAGCTGATCAACACCTTCCTTGGACTGATCCTTGTCTACCTGGTGACTGTCTTGCCTTTCTGCATTTGGCAGATGAAGAATTTTTATAACACTATTCCGGAAACGATCGAAGAGGCTGCCGCCATGGACGGTTGCACGCCGTCCGAAACCTTCCGTTGGGTCGTTCTTCCCGTTTCGGCCCAGGGCCTGGCCGTGACCGCTTTGTTCTCTTTTGCTGCGGCTTGGAATGAATATGTCATTGCCGCGATCCTCATGCAGGATTCCTCCATGTTCACTTTGCCGGTGGGACTTCGCCTCCTGCACCACGACAGTATGGCCGGGCAAGGGGGTCTCTTCGCCGCGGGCGCGCTTCTTGTCACCCTGCCGATTTTTATCCTTTACCTGCTGCTCAGCCGCTTTCTTGTCGCTCGCGTCCAGGACATCTCTCTGCGCAACTAAATCGCAAGTTCCAAACCCTACTCTCCGCGGTAAATGCAGCGCGAGGTCGGTGTCTCGTGGATGGCGATCTCGCTGAGATGAGGGAGATGCGGTTTGAGCTTGCCCCACAGCCATCCGGCCAATTGTTCGAAGGTCGGATTTTCCAGGCCCGGGATGTCGTTGAGATAGCGGTGGTCGAGTTGCGCGATGACGGGCTTGACCACCTTGCTGATCTCCGCATGGTCCATCAGCCAGCCCGACTCCGCGCCGACCGGGCCCGTTGCCGAGACCTCCACCTGATAGCTGTGACCATGCATCCGGGCACATTGATGATCGGGCGGCACACGGGGCAGGGTGTGCGCCGCCTCAAAATGGAAAATCTTGGTCAGAGTGATGTTCATCATTCTTCTTTTACCCCGCCGGCTGCCCGGCGGCAAACGGTCAAACGCCCCGTGCCTTCGGCTCCCAAATGAACTTGTGCATTTGCAGCTGGAAGCGTGCCGGCAACCGATCCTGCAGCATCCAGGCGACGATATCACTAGGGGCAATTTTCCCGAAGACCGGACTGAAAAGAACCGCCCGCACTTTGCCGGCCAGTCCGTGATCATGCATCATTCCCCGGGCCCACTCGTAGTCCTCCCGTGACCCGAGCACAAACTTCACCTCGTCGCGCTCGGTCAACCGGGCGATATTGGCGTAAAGATTGCGGGCACATTCCCCGCTCGACGGTGTCTTCAGGTCCATGATCCGGTGGACTCGCGGGTCGATGGGCGAAATGTCGTGTGCTCCCGAGGTCTCCAGCAAGACGGTAAAGCCCTCTTCGCAGAGCATGGCCAACAGCGGCACACAGGCCGGTTGCAGGAGAGGTTCACCCCCGGTCACCTCGACCAGCGGGCACCCGAGGGCACGGACCGACGCCACAATCTCGTCGAGCGGCATCTTCTGGCCCTCGTAAAAAGCATACGCGGTGTCGCAGTAGGTGCAGCGCAGGTCGCAAAAAGTCAGACGGACAAACACACAAGGCAACCCGGCCCAAGTGCTCTCACCCTGCACCGACTGGTAGATTTCATTGACCGTAAGTTTCATCGACCCGGGGAGCGTAGCCTCCTTGGCCCGCGCGTCCAACCGGACAATTCACTTTTGCTCCGCAGCAGGAACCAGATTAAGGTATTTTTTCATGAAGCACCCGGAGGACACCGCTGCCAGCCTGCGCGACACCCAAAGCGAATCCGACCACCGGCGGATCGTCATCGACCGCGTCGGGGTGAAAAACCTTCGCTTCCCCATTCAGGTCGCCGTGAGCCCCGGTGCTCCGCAAAGCACCATTGCCACGGTGCAACTCACTGTCGAGCTGCCCCAGGAATTCAAAGGCACCCACATGAGTCGGTTTCTCGAGGTCCTTCAGGCCCACGGGCCCGTCTTGCACCCGGAGGACATCGAAAATCTCTTGCGAACCCTCATCGGCCGGCTGCACAGCAAACGGGCCCATCTCGAGTTCGAGTTTCCGTTTTTCCTCGAAAAAAAGGCGCCCGTCACCGGGGCCCTCGGCCTGGTCGACTACACGGCGCGTTTCACCGCGGCAGCCGATCGTCAGAGCCATGATCTTGTCACCACCGTGGTGGCCAATGTGACCACCCTGTGTCCCTGCTCCAAAGCAATCAGCGCCAGCGGCGCACACAATCAGCGTGGGCAGGTGACCCTCCGCTTGCGCTCCGAGCATCCGTTGCCCCTGCCCGAGATGGTCTCCCTCATCGAGCGCTCGGCCAGCAGCGAATTGTATAGCGTGCTCAAGCGACCGGACGAGAAAGCGGTGACCGAACGCGCCTACGCCAATCCGGTGTTTGTCGAGGACCTGGTGCGCAATATCGCCTCGCAAGTCATCGCCGACCCACGCATCACCTGGTGGCAGGTCGAAGCGGAAAACTTCGAAAGTATCCACAACCACAACGCCTACGCCATGGTCGAGAAACACGCATGAAAACCGCAGTCCTGCTTGTTCCTCTCATTTTCCTCGCAGGTTGCGCCTCTCCGCCTCGCGAAACCCGCCGTGCCACGCCAACAACCCCACCCGTCGCCGTCGCACCGAGCAGTGCGCCAGTCTGGCCGGCCAATGCTCCCGGCCTTGCCGCGCAATCAGCCATCATGATCGACGCGCGAACCGGTGAGGTTCTTTTCCAGAAAAATGCCGACGCTCCACGCGTGCCGGCCAGCACCCAAAAGCTCCTCACCGCTTTGCTGGTCAGCCGCCGCGGCAACCTCGATGCCATGGTCACCATTGCTCCCGAGGACACACGCGTCGAACCGACCCGCCTCGGACTCCGGCCCGGCGAACGCTACGCCCGGCGGGACCTTCTGCAGTCCATCTTGGTGAAAAGCTCGAACGACGCCTGTGCCGCGCTTGCCCGCGACCACAGTGGCACGGAAGCAGCCTTTACCGGCCAAATGAACCAAGCCGCATGGTCTTTCGGGGCCCGCAATTCCTACTTCGCCAACAGTCATGGCCTGCCCGCCGCCCAATTCTCCACCGCGCGCGACATGGCCCGTATCGCCTTCTTCGCCTACCGGGACCCCACCCTCCGCCGCATGATGCAACAGCCGGTGGTCCATTTCCGCCACAACAACGGGCGGGTGACCCGCCTCGAGGCAACCAACAAATTACTCAAACGCTCGAGTGCTTACAACGGTATGAAAACCGGATTCACCAATGCGGCGGGGCGCTGTCTCGTCTCAAGCGGGCGCCTCAACGGCCGCGAGGTCATCCTTGTGCAACTCGGGAGCAAAACGAGATATATCTTTGATGACGCGCAGCGGCTCATGGTTTGGTCGGGGCGCGGCAGCGGGACAGCGCACGGAGCGCTCTGAACCAAAAGACCGGTCATCCGCCGCGACGGGTGTTACAATTTGGAAACGACGAACTCCGCGGTCTGACGGGCCGCCGCGGGATGGCTCACCTTGAGGAGGTTCTCCCGCCACTGCTTCCACTCGGACCCGCCATTTTCCAACATGGCACGCCGCACCGTACCAACGATCTTTTCGGGACTCGTTGCCAAAGCGCCCGCGCCGAGGTCGGCCAGCAAGGTCACATTACCCTCCTCCTGCCCAGCGACCACGTGACTGATGATCATCGGCCGCGCGATGGCCAATGTCTCTTGTACGATTGCCCCGCCCGCCTTGCCGATGAACAAATGGCTTTCGGCCAATAATTCCGGCATCCGGTCGGTCCAGCCGAGAAGATTGAAGGCGCCAACCGGGAGGTCGAGCCGTTTTAAAAAACCGTGCAGATGCTTGTGCCGCCCCGTCACCACGGTCAACTCGACCCCCGGCAACGCGGTCAGCCCGCGCACCACCGAGGAAACCGTGCGGCGACTGGCCGAGGGCAGGTAGAGGATTTTCCAAGGCGGCCCCGACGGCAGCGGGCGGCGTGCCAGTTCCTCGAAACGCGGGCTCACCGGAAACCCAAGCACGACGATTTTCTCCGGCGGCGTGCCGCCCAGCGTCATGGCTTCACGGGTCGGCTCGTTGGCCACAAGGACCCAGTCGGCCGGAGCGAGGTTCCAGACACGGTTGATCACGATGGAGTCAGTCACCACCATGAAATGGGGACAACGGGCAACCTCCCCTTCCTCCATCAGTTCCCGAATCAAATAACTATAGACCGGATAAGTTGTCACGACAGCGGCCGGCTTTTTTTCACGCAGCAAATCACGAAGCCCGGCTTTGAGACTGCCCAGCGTCGGCAACGTCCAATCGAAGACCGGGGTTTTGTCATAAAGCCAGAAAAAAGCCTTCCAAGTCACCGGTACGCGCTGGATGGAGAAATTGTAGGCAACTTGCAGGGCCTTGGAGGCGCGTGGATTGACCTCGACGTAGGGATCATGGACCTCGGTTTCATAGCGACCCATCGCATCGGAGGCATCGCGAACATTGCGCGCGGCGGAATTGTGACCGTCACCGAAACCGGTGGTGAAAATGAGGATTTTTTGGCGACTCATGAAGGTTACATTTGGCGGAGGGATTCCTTGGCACGGCTCTGGGCGCCCGCGTCATCACGGCTGCGCTGGGGCAATCTGACTGCTTTCTCCAGCTCCTGGCGCGCCTCATCCTTGCGCCCGGCCGCGAGATAAGCCCTCCCGAGTTCTGCGTGAAAGAGAGCATTACCAGGTTCTAATCCCACCGCTTTCTGCAGGCAGCGGATGGCCTCCTCGTTGCTGGCCGGCGGCAGTTTTCCGTAGATGGCCTCGGCCATGACACGAAGCAAGGCGTTCAGGTTGGCGATCTCGTAGTTCCACCGTCCGAGAACGTGCCACCCGAGTGCGTAGCGGGGGTCGAGTCTGACCGACTCGGCCGATTCGGATCTCACCACGCGCGACAGTTCTAGGCGTCGACGCGGCTCGCTGTAGAAAGCCAGGCGGCCCGCCGCAATCGCCAAGGTGACCCGCGTCGCAGGATCCTTTGGCGCCAAGTCCTTTGCTTTCTGGGCGGTCTCATAACCAAGGTTGGCCAACCGCAATTTTTCCGCGCGCGACGGGGCGTCCAAGACCATCTCCACATACTGCTTGGCCATCTTGCGCTGCAGCGCGGCATCGTCGGGACGCTGAAGGGCTGCATTTTGGTAGGCAACAAGCGCTTCGGACGATCTGAACTGGCGATCGAGGCTGTCGCCTTGCTCAATCCATTGCGGGGCACCGTGGAGACTCGATACCGCTGCGCAAAGCCCGGCGGCATAAACTGCCGATCTCACTTGGCGAAAAGATAATGCGAGACGATCCATTCCTCGCCGTAGCGGTATCCCCAAAGGCCCGCGCAGGCCATGAAAAAGACACGCCAGTAAACCCGCCACTTGGTCAGATTCTCAGGACCGTAAGTTGCCACGAGGATCGGGGTGATCTGCGCCTCGTTCCTGTCCATGTTGGCCAGCCAGGCCTCGGACGTGCGCGCGTAATGCGTGCCGTTCACACACCAATGATCCCGCAATTTCAGATCATCCTGGAAATAGGTCAGCAAATCATCCGACGGCATAGTCCCCCCTTCGAAAAAGTACCGAGTGATCCAGTCGCTCGGATCCTTGCCGTCAAAATGGTAAGCCAGCGTGCGGTGGGTAAAAATGTGCACGAAGAGGAGCCCGCCAGGCTTCATCCATAACGCGACCTTGCGCAGGAGCAGTTCATAATTCTTCATGTGCTCGAACATCTCGACCGAAACCACCCGGTCAAATTCCCCGTGCGGCAAATCCAACTCCGCCACATTGGCCGTGTGAATCTCCACGTTGCGCAGGCCCCGCTTTGCCGCCTCGCCCATGATGTATTCCTTCTGAGTCCTCGAGTTCGACACCCCAAGAATCCGTGCGTGTGGAAACTTCTCCGCCATCCAAAGAGTGAGCGAACCCCACCCGCAGCCCAACTCGAGCACTCGCTGACCGTCCTCCAACTTCGCTCGCTCGCAGCTCAGCGCCAGCATCGCCTCTTCCGACTCCGCGAAGGTGGTGTGCCGCCCTGCCCACAGCCCGCTGCTGTATTTCATGCGCGGACCGAGCACGTGTTTGAAAAATTCCGTCGGTACCTCGTAATGCTGCTCGTTGGCCTCCCGCGTTTTCACCGCGATGGGCAGGGACTTCAGCTCGCGCACAAAATCCATCAACGCCTTCTGCTGCGCCTCCGCCCCGCATCGGTTCTCGTCTCTCAGCTTGCGCGCCAGCAAATGCTGGAGTCCCGCGCGGATGACAAAATCCGGCAGCATCCCTTTCTCCAAAATGCGGTCGAGAACACTCATGGCGTCATTCGTGATCGGTCGGAAGGACCGCCGACGCTACATGTTCTGTCGCGGGGCGTTTGCCGGCGGACCGTCTCGCAGACTCGGCTCCGGAGCCGATCGTTGTCGTCTCAATCTCCATCTTCACCCCTTCGGCCGCCAAGGAAAAAACGCATTCGTCGTCCGCTGATACTCCCGGTAGTCATCGCCCCGAGATCGCACCGCGTGCTCCTCGGTCGCCGTGATTCCCGTCACTTTGGTCAAAAACAAATACATCAGGGCCGGAGCATAAACCGCCATCCACCCGCCCGGCGAGCCCAGCGCGTAGATAAAATACGCGACCCACACCAGCCATTCGCAAAAGTAATTCGGATGCCGCGAATACTTCCACAACCCGACCCGGCAGGTTTTCCCCTTGTTCGCCGGGTCGGACCGGAACCGGTTCAGCTGCGCATCGGCCGCCGATTCCCCCAGCATAGCCAGCAGCCACAACGCCGCCCCCGCATATTCGAAAACCCCCAGCCCCGGCGCCCCGTTGATGAAGACCAGCACAAACAGCACGCTCAACAGCGCGATGAGAACCCCCTG
>CAMBSX010000011.1 GCA_945870655.1 Chthoniobacter flavus
TATGCGGCCGGCATTCGCGCTCCGGACAAGCTGATGGGTCTGGATTTGGAACTCGGGGCCATCCACGGGGTGCGTTACAAGGCGGACACTCTACACGACATGATTTTCCTGGAATCTGACGGCCCCATCTCCCCGGAGGAAATCCGCGGTATTTTCCACAAGCTCGACCTCCATGCGCGGTTCGTCGGGCCGACCCAGCCGGCCGCCCAAGTGGCCCGTCCTTAGCGCGTTTTCTCGCCATGGCGCCCGCCCGCTACGTCGGAGACCTCATTTTCTCCTTCGCCCGCTACCTTGGCGACCTTGCCTTGCTCGCCGGGGAGACCATGCGCGGCATCTTCCACGGACAGGTGCGGCCGCAGTTGGTTGTCCAACAAATCTACGAGGTGGGGTTCCGTTCGCAGTTGGTCGTGCTCATCACGGGCGCGTTCACCGGTGCGGTCTTCGCCACCCAGACCTACTTCCAATTCCACCGGCTGCAAATGGATACTGCGGTGGGCCCGGTGGTCAGCGTTTCGATGTTCCGCGAGCTGGGGCCCGTGCTCTGCGGCCTCATGGTTGCCGGTCGGGTGGGCGCCGCGATGTCCGCTGAGCTTGGCACTATGAAAGTCACCGAGCAACTTGACGCCCTCCGCGCTCTGGCCGTGCATCCCGTGGACTACCTGGTCGTCCCGCGTTTTCTCGCCATGGTCATTTCCATGCCGCTTCTCGTAGCCGAGTGCATCGGCGTCGGCATCCTTGCCGCCTACCTCCTCACCACGCAGATCCTCGGGGTCTCCGAGACCTATTACGTGCACAACATGCTCCACTTTACGGGCGGTCGCGACGTGGCCATGGGGCTGATCAAAGGGATGGTCTTCGGCGTGGTTATTGTCTTTGTCAGCTGCCACCAGGGGCTCAATGCCCGCGAGGGGGCGGTTGGTGTCGGCCGTGCCACCACCGAGGCTGTGGTCATCGGCTCGCTCTTCATTTTGGTCGTGAATTTTTTCCTCACCATGGCCCTCAACATTTTCTTTCCCGCCGGCAAATGACCGAGCACGCCCACCCCAGCGAGGTCATCACGGTCGAAAACCTTGTCCAGACGATCGGCGGCCAGGAAATCCTGCGCGGCTTCAGTCTCAAAGTTTATCAGGGAGAAACCCTGGTTCTCCTCGGCCGCAGCGGCGGGGGAAAAAGTGTGTTCTTGCGCCATTTGATCGGACTGATGCAGCCCGTTTCCGGCACCGTGACGGTCGGCCAAGAAGTCATTTCCGGCCTGCAAGAACGAGAGTTGGCCAAGGTTCGGCGGTCGATGGGCATGCTTTTTCAAAATGGCGCGCTCTTTGATTCTTTGACTGTCGCCGACAACGTGGCTTTTCCTTTGCGAGAGCGGGGGGAAACGGACGAATCAGTCGTGAGGGCCAAGGTGGAGGAGGCCTTGCAAATGGTCGACCTCGCCGGAAATGAGGGCAAGATGCCGGTCAACCTAAGCGGCGGGATGCGCAAGAGGGTCGCCCTGGCCCGCGCCCTAGTCAATCAGCCACGCTGTATGCTCTACGACGAGCCCACGGCAGGTCTGGATCCCATCGTGGCCGACAGCATCGATCTGCTCATCCGGCGGCTGCAGAGAAAACTCGGGGTCACCTCCATTGTGGTCACCCACGACATGAAAAGCACTTTCACCATCGCCGACCACGTCGCCCTGCTCCACGAAGGGCGCTGCTACTTCTACGGAACCTGCGACCAATTGCGCGCCTCGACGGATCCCGTGATTCGTGATTTTGTAGAGGGCCGGTCGCACGACGAGCCCTGAACATTATGTACAATCGCGATTCCCGCATCGAAACAAAGGTCGGTTTCTTCGTCATTGCCGGCCTTGCCGTGGTGGCCTTCCTCGTCGTTTACTTCGGACGTCTGGGCCAAGGCTTGGAAAAATTCTACGACCTCCAGGTTGATTTCCCCAACGCCAGCGGACTGCTCGCCGGCGCCGACCTTCTTCTCGGGGGAGCCCGCATCGGGTACGTGGGCCGCGATCCGCGCGTTTTGCCGGCCATGCAGGGTGTCGCCGTGGAACTCAAAGTGCGGGAGGAGGTGGTGCTGCCTTCCGCCTCCAAATTCATCATCGGGAGTTCCGGACTACTCGGAAACCGCTTCGTTGACGTTATTGTCCCGCCGGATGCCGACCTCGGGAAGCGATTGGAGCCGGGTTCGACCGTCATAGGCCAGCGGGAGACGGGGATAGAGGATCTCACCCGGGACAGCGCCGCCTTGATGACTGATGTCCGCAAGGCTGTAGCCACGGTCAACACCGCACTCGAGCGCTTGGACAAGACCGCATTGAGTGAAGAATCGCTGGAAGACCTGCGACAGACCTTGGCCAACTTGAAAAAAGGAAGCGAGGGCTTCGCCAACATTGACCAGACAAGCAAAGACCTCCAGGCCGCCGCGGGCGACGCACGACGGATCATGTCGGCAGCCCGCACTGGACCCGGCCCCCTCGCCATGATGCTCAACGACGGACAGGCCGCGACCGACCTCAAAGCGCTCATCGCCAACCTGCGCCGGCACGGGGTGCTTTGGTACAAGGATTCGACCCAGCCGCCCCGTTGATCAGGGCGGTGCCTCCAACTTGGTGCGCGGCAGGCTCCGCACCTCGTCGTTGACAAAGTGGATGATGCGCATTTCAGGTGTCTCCCTCAACTGGGCGGAGAATCGGAAGACATCCTCGAAGACCGGCATCTGGCGGTCGCCATCCACCTCGCGCCGGAGTTCGGTTAAATAAAGGTCGCGGCAATACGGCAAAGCCACGCGGTAAACTTCGGCCCCCCCGACCACAAACACTTCGCCGGTCCCCGCCGCATGCTGCAATTGGCTCAAATCCCGAATGACCGCCACCCCGGGAATCTGCAAGCCCTCCCGCCGACTCAAGACTATGGTGCGCCGCCCGGGTAGCGGGCGTCCGATTGATTCGTAGGTTACCCGGCCCATAAGCAGAGTGCCGCCCATGGTCAATTCCTTGAACCAACGCAGGTCTTCCGGAAGATGCCACGGGATGCGTCCGGCATCACCGATGACCCGGTTCGCTGCCATGGCCGCCACGGCGATCATACCGCCACCGGCGCTTTGATTGCCGGATGCGGGTCGTAACCTTCGAGGAGGAAATCATCGTAGACAAACTCGTCCAGTTCGCGCCGCCCCGGGGCGAGATGCATCCTCGGTAATGGTCGCGGCACGCGCGCCAATTGCTCCCGCGCCTGGTCGATATGGTTGGTGTAAAGATGCAGGTCGCCAAAGGTGTGGATGAACTCCGCAGCCCGCAAACCACAGACCTGCGCCACCATCATGGTGAGCAACGCATAGGACGCGATATTGAACGGCACACCGAGAAAAAGGTCGGCGCTGCGCTGGTAAAGTTGGCAGCGCAAGTCACCCTGATCGACGTGAAATTGGAAAAGAAGATGGCACGGCGGCAGGGCCATCTGCCCGATCTCCGCCGGGTTCCAAGCCGAGACCATAATGCGCCGGCTGTCGGGCTGGGTGCGGATCAGTCGCACCGCTTCGGCCACCTGGTCGACCGTCTGGCCGTCCTGGCCGCGCCAAGTTCTCCATTGCGCCCCGTAAACCCGGCCGAGGTCACCGTTGGCGTCGGCCCACTCGTCCCAGATGGTCACACCGTTCCGCCGTAGATAGTCGACATTGGTGTCTCCTCGGAGAAACCAGAGCAACTCGTGGATAATCGACCTCAAGTGGACTTTTTTTGTGGTGACGAGAGGAAACCCATCCCGCAAATCAAAGCGCGCTTGCGCACCGAAAACCCCAAGGGTGCCGGTGCCGGTCCGGTCACGCCGCGGACTCCCTTGCTCCAAAACCATTTTGAGAAGGCGGTGATATTCTTGCACCCCGCTTTTTAGCTCAGGACCAACCGGTTTGGCCATGACCGAAACGCCGAAGCGGTTTGCTCCGACCCGACCGTCGCGTTAGCCTGCGCGGCGTGGAACTTATCGTCCTTGGCAGCGGGAGCAGCGGAAACACTGCGGTCCTGCGGGCAGAAGGACAAACGATCCTCCTCGACGCGGGATTGAGCGCGCGGAAAACTCTTCAGCGCCTCGCCTTGGCCGGCATCGATCCGGGAGAAATTGCCGCCATTCTCCTCACCCACGAACACGGGGACCATACAGGAGGATTGCCCGTTTTGCTGCGTTCCTTGAAGTGTCCGGTTTACGCCACGCGACTAACCGCCGAAGAGGTTCGGGGTCAAGACGGGCGCAATGCCACGGCCAATTGGCGCATTTTTGCGACCGGGGGCCGCTTTTCACTCGGGGCATTTGAAGTCACCGCCTTTTCCGTGCCCCATGATGCTTCGGACCCAGTCGGCTTCACCATCCGCTGCCGCACGCTCTCCCTGGGCCTCCTGACGGACCTTGGCCACGCCAATCACTCGGTGGTTCATCACGTCACCGGAGTCGACTGCCTGTTCATCGAAGCCAATCACGACGAAGAACTGCTTCGGGCCGATACGCGGCGGCCTTTCTCCATCAAGCAGCGCATCATGTCTCCGCACGGTCACCTCTCCAACCGTGCGGCGGCGGATCTCGCGGTCCGTGCCCGCACAGCGACTCTCCGCCACGTGGTGCTCGGACACCTCAGCCGCGACTGCAACCGTCCGGAGTTGGCCGCCTCACTCGTCCGAGGGGCCTTAAATGATTCTACCGTCAGCGTCACCTGCGCGCCGGAAGACGGGATCTCCGAATCCTTTGCCGCCGTGGTCCGCCTTACCCTCCCGGCATAGCTTGGCCCATGGCCGAGAGAAGGACAGTGGTTGCGAACACCGCAATCGCGACCCAGAAAAGCAGAAAGAGGAGGGCGGGCAAAAGGACCGCCACCGCCGCGCGGGTCCGCGAAATTTCGTGCACCACGGCCAGACCGATCACTTTGAGCACCAAATTACCGGCAATCGCCGCCAGGACTCCGATAAGGGGGAGCAACTGCAACACGTAGGACGATCCCCCTGCATAACTCACCACGCGGAATGTGGCCTGAAACGGCCTCCGGGCCCCCCCGACCAGAAGCAACGCGCCGTGGGTCAGAAGTGACGAAAAAAAGGCTTCAAAGATCACGTAGAGCGGAAGCATGACAATCGACGCTCCGATAATGACCGGCGAAGACATCCAGGAGGCAAGCATCGCCTCGCTGCCCGACGACTCTGTTGTGCCGACCGACTGCCAGACGGCTTGATAGAAGATCGCCGCCATGCCGGCGACACTGCCGAGGATGACGTAATAAAAGAGCGGCGCGCCCAAACCGCCCGTCCGACCCATAGCTTTGAAGGTACTTGTTGGCTCGAGCAAAAAAAGACGGATCGTTTCGAGCAAAGCTGGCAGCACACCCCTTTCGCCACGGAATTCCCATGGAGGACCAGCTAGAGGCTGGGCCTCACCTGTCGCTGCCTCGGCAGGCGCGCCAGCGGGCGCAAATTCGTCAATGACCTCACCAAGCGGCCGCCACGAAACCATCCCGTCCCGCCAGGCGAGGTCACTTGGGAGAAATTTTCCACCGGTGTAACCCCCGCGGAGTTCCTCCGGGGTGAATTGTCCCAACGACTGCCCAGCACGACTCAGGTGAATCTTCATCACAGAAGGTTTTTCCG
This sequence comes from Chthoniobacter flavus, assembly GCA_945870655.1. Lineage (GTDB taxonomy): Bacteria > Verrucomicrobiota > Verrucomicrobiia > Chthoniobacterales > JACTMZ01 > JACTMZ01. Next base: position 5,624 of record CAMBSX010000011.1, read on the forward strand.
TCCCATCCCGCGGCGTCAATCACCATTGTTGCCCGCAGCAAGCAGAGTTGCTTTTCCGCTGATCGACGACAACCATTAGGTCGATGGCTCTGACCACCAGCACTCCATTTGCTCCGGACATCCCTTTGCCTCCGTTCGACCTGCCCGACGTCACCACGGGTCGCAGGGTCACCGCAAAGGATTTTGCCGCTTCACCCCTTTTGGTTGTCATTTTTCTCTGCCGTCATTGTCCTTATGTCGTCCATGTCTTGCCTGAGGTCCTTCGCCTGGCCACGGACTACCTCCCCCGTGGCGCCGCGTTCGTCGGCATCAGTGCGAACGATGCCGTCACCTACCCTGACGACTCGCCGGAAAACCTCGCGACAATGGCGAATCATCACGTCATCCCTTTCCCCATCCTCTACGATGCCTCGCAGGAGACAGCCCGCGCGTTCGGGGCGGCCTGTACACCCGAGTTCTATGTCTATGACGCGGGGCGGACCTTGCGCTATCACGGGCGCCTCGACGGGAGTACACCCGGCAATGGGCAGCCTTGCGATGGCTCCGAGCTCCGCCGCGCGCTGGACACCGTGCTCGCCGGACGTCCCTTGCTAGAAACGCAACACCCGAGCATGGGCTGCAACATCAAGTGGAAATAGCAATACCCCCGGGCGAGACTCCCATCGTCGCCGCCCGTAAAAACCATCCGACGCATCACCATGGCGTCTTCCGCTTGCGCTATGGCCACCCGCTCCCCTTCGGGGCCAGTCTTGTTCCCGGGGGAATCAACTTTTCGGTTTTCTCCTCCAATGCCACCTCCTGCACGCTGGTTTTGTTTGAAAGGGACGCTTGGCAACCTTTCGCCGAAATCCCCTTTCCTCCGGAATTCCGGATGGGCGATGTCTTCGCCATGATGGTGTTTGATCTCCATCCCGAGAATATTGAATACGGCTACCGCATGGAAGGGCCGTTCGATCCCCGCGCCGGGCATCGCTTCGACCGACGTCACATTCTGCTCGATCCCTTCGCCCGTTCCGTCGGGGGACGTCCGGTATTCGGCGGGTTGCCCGAAACGGGCAACATTTTCCTGCACCGGGGGCGCATTCCGGAAAACAATTTCGACTGGGAGCACGACCGTCCGCTCGACCTTCCTGTCTCCGAGCTTGTCATCTATGAATTGCACGTTCGAGGATTCACCCGCCACTCGTCTTCCGGGGTTGCTCATCCGGGCACTTTTGACGGCCTGCGCGAAAGAATTCCCCATCTCGCCGACCTCGGAATCAATTGCGTCGAACTCATGCCCGTCTTCGAATTCGACGAGCACGAAAGTACACGGGTGAATCCCCTCACCCACGACAGGCTTTGCAATTACTGGGGCTACAGCACCTTAGCCTTCCGCGCTCCCAAGGCCGGTTTTGCCGCCGGCGGCCGGCACGGTCAGGAGGTCAACGAGCTCAAAGAGTTGGTCAAGGCGTTCCATTCCGCCGGGATCCAGGTGATCCTCGACGTCGTCTTCAATCACACTGCGGAAGGCGACGCCACCGGACCGGTTATTTCTTTCCGCGGACTGGATAACAAAATCTATTACCTGCTCACTCCGGACGGCGCCTACCTCAATTTCAGTGGCTGCGGCAACACCCTGGATTGCAACCATCCGGTGGTGCGAGATTTTGTCCTCGATTGCCTCCGCTACTGGGCAGCCGAATACCACATCGACGGTTTCCGTTTCGACCTCGCGTCCGTGCTTGGCCGTGATTCCCAAGGCCATCCCCTGCCGAACCCGCCCCTCCTCGAATCGATTGCCCATGATCCAGTTTTGGCCCATTGCGAACTCATCGCCGAGGCCTGGGATGCTGGCGGGCTTTATCAGGTTGGCAATTTCCCCAGCTACGGACGGTGGATGGAATGGAACGGCAAATACCGTGATGCGGCCCGTCGCTTCCTGCGCGGTGATGACAATTCCGCAGCTGAAATGGTGCAGCGCATTCTGGGTTCGCCGGATCTCTACCGCGCAAGCGGACGGAAACCTTCCGCCTCGGTGAATTTCATCACCTGCCACGATGGGTTCACCCTCGCCGACCTCTTTGCTTACGAAGAAAAATACAATCTCGAGAACGGCGAAAATAACGCGGATGGCGGCAACGAGAATTATTCGTGGAACTGCGGGGCAGAAGGACCCACGGAGGATGGTGCGATCAACGAGTTGCGGCTGCGCTGCGCGAAAAATGCCATGACTCTCCTTCTCATCAGCCAAGGCGTGCCCATGCTTTTTATGGGTGACGAAATGGGGCGCACCCAGCGCGGCAACAATAATGCCTATTGCCACGATGAGGAATGGAACTGGCTCGACTGGGGACTGGCCGTCCGGGAGGCCGGGCTGTTGCGCTACGTCCGCCTGCTAATCGCCTTCCGGCGCGCCCATGCAAGTTTGCACCGGGCCGACTGGTTCACCGGGGAAGATGAGGTCGGCAGTGGCTACGCGGACATTTCCTGGCATGGGGTGCAACCAACTCGGGCGGACTGGACCGAGCGCAGCCACTCCTTGGCCTTTCTGATCTGCGGCGCCCACGACCGGGCCCTCGGCGGGCGCGGAGATTTTTTCTACGCTGCCCTCAACATGCACACCGAGGCTCTCGACTTCACATTGCCTGGCCTGCCAGTCGGCTACCATTGGTCCCTTCTGGCCGACACGGCACAGTCCTCACCGCACGATATTCACCAACCCGGGACCGGGCCGAAACTCCAAGACCACGCGGTCCTTCGCCTCGTGCCAAAAAGTTGCGTCCTCGCCCTTGGACGCGAGCCGGATTGATATGGCTGCCACAACCGCAAGCAAAACCGGCCAGCGCCTGTCGGTTATGGCCTGGATTGAGGACGCCTATGGGGCTGTCGTCCTGGTCAAGCAAGCAAAGGGGAGCCGGCGTTGGTCCCTGCCCGGCGGCAAAGTCAACACAGGCGAAGCTCTGATCAACGCATTGCGCCGCGAGATTCGCGAGGAAATCGGCATGCAGATCGCAACCGCTGCGCCCATCGACATCCTCGACCGCCCACGCTCGGCCTCAGTCACCATCCTTTATCGTGTATTGCTTAAGCCGGGCGTGATGAAGCCCCGCGACGGGGAGATCGACAAGATCGCCATCCGGCGGCGCCTGCCCAAGGAGGCTTCCGAAGCAGCAGGGTATTTTTGGAGACGCGCCCAGCACTCATTTGAACCCCTCTCGCTGCTCATTCATCCCGCCGGCACGAAAAGCCGGCACGGGAGTTAAGCCCGTCTTCGTGTACCTGCCTTGACCATGCATACGGTGGAAATCATCGGCGGCGGATTGGCTGGGCTGGCTCTGGGCCTCGGACTGCGCGCCCGAGGCGTTCCTGTGCGCATTCTTGAGGCAGGCAAGTATCCGCGTCATCGCGTCTGTGGCGAGTTCATCACCGGCCTCGACCATGGTACCCTCGGGGAGTTGCAACTGACTGAGATTCTGGCCGGCGCACGCCAGGCCCGCGGCGTCCTCTGGTCGGAACCTGGGTATCCCGAGGTGCGGCACAATTTGCCCGAGCCAGCCCTTTGTCTCAGCCGCTACCGTTTGGATGAAGCCATGGCCTCCGCCTTCGCCGCAGCTGGCGGTGACTTGCGCACCGGGTGCCGCGGCCCGTCCGAGGCGCAGCCGGGCCGCATCATGGCCAGCGGAAGGCGTCCCCGGGCCGGTTCCAGCTGGCTCGGTCTCAAGCAGCATTTCCATCAGCTGGACCTGCGGGAGGACCTCGAACTTCATCTTGGACGGGGTGCTTACGTGGGCTTGACCCGGATCGAGGGCCCGACCGTCAACGTGTGCGGCTTGTTTCCGCGTCCCGGCCGCGGTGAGGCCTGTGGTTTGATCGACCGGGTACGCGCGGCCGGGCTGGCCTCTCTCGCCCTCCGCTTGGAGTCCGCCATCCCGGTGGAAGCAAGCGCCTGTGCCGTAGCTGGCCTCGACTATGGCCGACCGGCCTCGCCAACGGCTGCCCTCGGCGACCACCACGGGCTCATCCCCCCTTTCACCGGTCATGGCATGACCGTGGCGCTGCAAGGCGCGGCTCTGGCCGCACGCCGCCTCGAGCCATGGGCACGAGGACGTTCTGCTTGGGACGAAACGCTCGCCTTGCTCCGGCAGGACCTGAACCGGCGTTTCGCCCGCAAATTGGCTTGGGGCCGGGTTCTTCACCCGTGGATTCTTGCCCCGCATGGTCGTCGGGTTGTCCACCTGTTGCACCGCTGGGGAGCTCTGCCCCTCGGGCCCCTTTACCGCCTCTGCCATTGAGCGCCATGCAACTCCATGCTCTGGCCACGGCCACCCCGTCCCACTCGTTGACCCAAATCGAATGCCTCGATCTCGTACGTAGCTCCCCGGCTCTGCAGCGGGATCTGGACCGCCGCTCCCGCCTCATGCTTTCGAGCATTCTGCGCGGCGACTCGGGCATCGCGCACCGGCAATTCGCCGTCCGCGATGTCGGGCGACTTTTTGCCCTGGAAGCAGATGAACTGAACGAGGAATTTCGTCATTCCGCCCCCGCCCTAGCCTCCCAAGCACTCCGCTCCGCACTGCATACGGCCGCGGTGGCGCCGCACGAAGTCGACGCCCTGGTGGTGTGCACCTGCACCGGCTATCTTTGCCCCGGCGTGAGTAGCTATGTGGCGGAGTCCCTTGGTTTGCGGAACGATGCGTGGCTTCAAGATTTGGTTGGACTCGGCTGCGGCGCAGCCATCCCCGCCCTCCGGTCGGTCAATAGTGTCCTGGCCTCCCACCCGGCGGCCACCGTCGCCTGCGTGGCGGTCGAAGTCTGCTCTGCCGCTTTCTACCTCGACAATGACCCCGGCGTCATCATCAGTGCATGTTTGTTTGGGGATGGCGCGGCGGCCAGCGTCTGGCGCTCGCAAGCGGGCCCTGCGGGCGTCCGATGCCATTCATTCGACACGCACCACGATCCGGAAAACCGCGACCGTATCCGTTTCGAGCAACGCGGTGGCAAGTTGCGGAATTTGCTCCATCCCTCCGTACCCCGCCTGGCCGCCGGTGCCGTACGAGACCTCTATCATCGCGCGACCAGCTGCCACGGGCCGCCCATCGCCCGCATCCTTAGCCACGCTGGCGGCAAAGACGTGCTAGCGGCCCTCGAAGCAGAGTTGCCCGGGTTCAAGCTGTCCATTTCGCGGGAAATTTTACGGCGCCACGGCAACATGAGCAGCCCCTCGGTTCTCTTTGCCTTGGCCGAGGCGCTGGGTAAAGACCGGCCGCTACCAACGGAAGATTGGTGGCTCACCTCGTTCGGCGCGGGATTCAGCGCCCACGCCTGCCGACTCAGCGCCGCTTAGAAGCGGATCGGCGGCGGCGCAGGAAGACTCATGGCCGGCCTCTCTGTTTGCACCGCGGCCGAAACCCCGGCGGCCTGAGCAGGACGGACTTCGGGGATGGCACTGCCCGCGCCGCCCGCCGTTCCGTCTGGTAGAACAAACGCATTCACAGCCACGGCTTCAGCCACCGGCATTTCCGCGGCCATACCCCCCATGGAAGCGGGGGAAACACTTTGGTAGGGATCCGCCGCGCCGACCACCGGGAGCGAGGAAATATCGACCGGACGGATCTTGCTCAGGTCGATCGCGGCGGCGGCGCGCGGCCACTCCTCCTCGGAAATCTCCTTCACGTAAGATTGCGGCCCGCCCGAGTGGAGAGGACAGGCGGCGCTTGGCGCTTTGCCAATACGCGCGTATTCGGTGTACGCCGTCGACTCAGTGACCTCCGTCCCGTCGGGGCGCCTGATTTTCTCGATGCACTTGTCCGTGGCGAGGTCCCCGCTGAGGCGGCACACCTGCACCTGCTCGACGGTGACCGGGGCTTTGAGCGGGCTGGACGGAAAATCCCCGCGTGAAGCATTCATCACGTCGACCCAGACGGGAAGGGCGAGGTCACGACTGAAGGCACCGCGAAAAATCTGCTGCGGCTTGTCAAACCCCATCCACACTCCGCAGGTCAGCCGCTCATCGTAGCCCAGAAACCATAAATCGGTGAACCCGTAGGATGTGCCCGTCTTGCCGGCCGCCCCGGCCACAGCCAAGCCGTAGTCGGTCATCGCCTTCGACGCAGTCCCCCGGGCGAGCGCGTCGGTCATCAGACTGTGCACCTGCCATGCGGTGGCAGCGGAAACAACCTCTTTGCGTTCTTCCGTCCGCCGATAAATGGTTTCGCCTTCGCCGTCATCAATACGGTCGATGATGTGGGTTCGTGCGGGTCGGGACCCGCCACCTGGGAACATGGTGTAAGCAAGGGTCGACTCTTCCAAGGTGAATTCGCTCGATCCGAGGTAGGCATTGGCAAATGGGCGCAGTGGCGAGCCGATCCCGGCATCCTTGGTCAGCTTGCCCAACGCATCGAGACCCGTTTTGAAACCGACCCGGACCACCGCGGCATTTTTACCCCGCACCAAGGCATCCCGCACCGTGACCTCCCCCTCGTATTCGTTGTCGGCCCGCTCCACTCCCCACTCCCCGAGCACGCCCGAACTGCCACCGATGCCGACCAACCGGTTGTCCAGTGCCCAGTCTTGCACGACCGCCCCGGGGAAAACGCCTTTTTCGAAGGCGGCGGCATAGAGCAAGGGGACAAAGGCCGTGCCCAGAGGACGGCGGCCTTGCACGCTGCGGTTGTATTCGCTGTGACGAAAATCACGGCCGCCCACCATGACGACGATACCGCCGCTGAGGTTGTCGAGCACAAGGACGGCTCCCTGCAGGTAGGTCGGGGGCATGGTATTGGAAGCACCCGGCTTCGGCGGGCGCGCGTCATAGCGACGGCGGAAATCCTCGAACGTTTCGTTGGCGTAGCCCGGCCGTTTCTCGACCTCGGCAAGCCGTTGTTGCAGGGCGCGTTCGGCCACGCGCTGCATTTCCGAATCAATGGTGGTGTAAATACGGAACCCCCCGTTCATGGCCCGCTCAAAGCCAAGGGAGGCAATGGCCTGCTGGCGGATGTGGTCGAGCGCGTAAGACTCTTTGGCCGGACTGGGCCGTTCGCGAATGGCCAATCGGTCCGCTACCGCTTTCTGATATTCGGCGCCGGTGAGAAACCCCATGTCGCGCATTTGCCTGAGCACGACATCACGATTTTCACGGGCACCTTCGGGATTGGCCCAGGGAGAAAGACTGTTCGGGCTCTTGAGAAGGCCGGCCAAGGTGGCCGCCTGCGAAGCTGTAAGTTCCGCAGCGGAAACCCCGAAATAGCCCCGCGCCGCCGCTTCCGCACCGTAAAGACCGCCGCCGAAGTAGACGCGGTTGAGATACATTTCCATGATTTTTTCTTTGGGAAATTTTTTCTCGATCTGCACGGCGAGCGCCATCTCAAGGAGCTTGCGACGGTAGGTCCGTTCTTTCAGATCAAAGGAGTTGCGCGCCAGTTGCTGTGTCACCGTGCTCGCCCCCTGACGGATACGACCTGCCGTCCAATTGGCCTGGGCGGCCCGGACAATGCCCCAATAATCCACGCCCGCGTGCTCCCAAAAGCGTTGGTCCTCGGCCGCGATAACCGCTTTGACCAGCCAGGGGGACAGTTTCTCGTAGGGAACCGGATCACGGTTCTGGATAAAGATTTTACCCATCAGGTCGCCCTTGCGGTCGTAAATGAGCGAAGCCGACTCCATGCGCTCGAGCCGGCTGAGATCAAATTGTCCGGCCAGGATGAGAAACTCGGAACGAGCCGAGAAGACAATGACCCCACCCACGGCAGCACCGAGCAAAATGAGAAGCAACGGCAGCAGCAAAAGCCAGCGCCAGGCCCGTCGGCGGTGCGGCGACGGTTTATCCTCCCGAGAGTATTTTTGGCGTGGCATGCCTTGTGTGCGATGTTGCCCGTTCGGCCAGCGCGGGTACCCGCGGACGGGCCCCTGGCCGGGACGACTGGACTTGGAACCTACACCATTGCAGGGTCTTTAGCCAAGATGGACGAGCGTCGACACGATAACCAGCCGGTCCTTTACTGGGACGCCGACTGCGCTTTCTGCCGGCGCTGGGTCGAGCGGTGGCAAGCTGCCTCCGGCCAAGCCGTCATTTATCGCCCCCTGCAAGCGGCACCCCCGGAGATCAAAGCTGCGGCCGGTGGCGAGCCGTTCCAGCGCATTGTCATGTCTTGCCCTGATGGATCCCTCATCACCGGCGCCGAGGCGGCCCTGGCCGCTCTGGCCGCGGGCCAGCCCGGGAGCAGGCTGCTCCTTCGTGCTTACCGCACCCTACCGTTGTTCCGCCCAATGACCGAAGCCGCTTACCATTGGGTGGCCCGTCACCGCAATTGGTGCGCAGGCCTGACCAATTTGTTCTGGGGACGCGGAACATTGGTCACAACCTACCGTATTTCCGGTTCTTTTTTTCCTCGTCTCATCGGTCTGATCTATATCTTCGCCTTCCTCTCGCTCTGGTCGCAAATCGACGGGTTGGCCGGGTCACGGGGAATTCTGCCGGTCGAAGCCCACCTCACCGCGGTGAAGGAGAGCTTCACGACTGACGGCCGTCCATGGACGGCATGGTGGGCCGTGCCGAGTCTCCTTTGGTACGGATCGAGCGACCTTATGCTCCGCGTGTGGCTTGCCGCTGGGACGGCTGCCTCGGTGGCCCTCGTCCTCGGTTTGCTCCCGGCGTTGTCCGCCTTGGCCGCCTGGATCCTCTACCTCTCGTTTGTCTCCGCTGTCCCGGTTTTTCTCGATTTTCAGTGGGATGCACTTCTGCTCGAGGCCGGCCTGCTTGTGGTTTTTTACGTTCCTTGGGCCCTGCGCGCGCCGTGTGGCGCCTCCGCCCCGCCGCGGATCGCCCGTCTTCTCGTTTGGTGGCTGCTTTTCCGTCTGATGTTCGAATCCGGCGTGGTCAAACTTTACGGCTTCGACGCCACCGGGCGCAACGCATGGCTTGAAGGTACGGCGCTGAACTACCACTACTTCACCCAGCCGATCCCGGTCTGGACAAGTTGGTGGTTTGCGCAACTCCCCGACGGGTTTCATATGCTTTCCCTCACTATGGTTTTCGCCATCGAATTGTTCGGGCCATTTTTAATAATCGGTCCGCGGCGCCTGCGGATGACCGCCTTTTGGGCCTTCAGCTCGCTCATGGTTCTCATCATGGCCTCAGGCCATTACGGCTTCTTCAATCTGCTCACCCTTGCTCTTTGCGTCAGTTTGGTCGACGACGCCTGCTGGCCGTCTTGGCTGCGGCGGCACTTGGCCGAGCGTACCACGGCCGCATCGGAGTGGCCCGCGCGCCTCCGAGCCAAAGTTCTCCCCTGGTTTGCCCTGCTCATGGTGGTTCTCACCACGCTGCAATTGCTTCTCGTCCTCAGAGTTGTCCATCCAACCACGGTGGCACCCCTCCTCGGAGTATTTGCCCCGCTGCGCAGTGCGAATTCGTACGGTCTCTTTAGCGTGATGACGACCGAGCGTCCTGAAATCACGATCGAAGCCAGCGAGGACGGCCGTACTTGGCAGCCTTACCGTTTCCGCTACCAAATGACGGTGGACAACGCCAACCTGCCCTTTTTGCTGCCTCACATGCCCAGGTTGGATTGGCAAATGTGGTTTGCCGCTTTGGAATACCGTTCCTCGGGTCAACCTCCGGGATGGATCCTACCTCTGCTCGGTCGCCTGCAGGATCAGTCCGGCCCGGTTCTCGGCTTGCTCAACGCCGACGGCTATCCGGATCTATCGCCGTCTTTTTTCCGCCTACGTCTCGATCTCCTGACCTTCGTGCCGGATAAAATTCATGCCGCCACCGGACGTGTTTGGCAGGCAACGCCCCTACCTGGCTACACCGTCGAGGGCAATCTCCAGCGCTGAACTGACCAGCGGACGACTCGGTGACATTTGCACCGGATGGGGTCCAACCATCCGCACACCGTTCTTACCCTCCCCGGTCAAAACGAGGGAGGGCCGTTTTTCCCATGGTCGAAACTTCCCTTCGACAGATGGCTGTGCCATTATGAACAACCATGTTCACAGGTTTGGTACGCGAAGTTGGTCAGGTTGTCTGGTTGCGCCGTTCCGACCGAATTGTCCAGTTGCTGGTCAAGGGCCCCCGCACGGCGACACGGGTGCGGGTTGGGGAGAGTGTCGCGGTCAATGGCTGCTGCCTCACGGTGACCGCCCAACGCGAGGGCCAATTTATGTTCGACTTGCTCGCCGAAAGCCTGGACCGGACCAACCTCGGACACCTCAAACCGGGGCATCCGGTGAATTTGGAGCGCGCCCTGCGGGTGGATGGACGGCTTGGTGGTCATTTTGTCCAAGGGCATGTTGATGGCACCGCCCAAGTTGTCGCGCTGGAAGAAAAAGGACCTGATCTGCGCATCGACATCGGGCTCCCTGCGGAATTTGCCCGCTATGTGGTCTACAAAGGATCGATCGCGATCAACGGCGTCAGCCTCACCGTGGCGGCCGTCAATCCGGCTGACTTCTCGGTGTGGGTCATCCCCCACACCTTGGAAAACACCAACCTCGGTGACCTGGAGGCTGGCGATCTGGTCAATTTGGAGTTCGACATTCTCGCCAAATACGTGGAGCGCCTGATGGAAACACGCGGGCCGGAGCGCTGAGTCGCGCCATCAGGGTTGACCGGTGACGATTTCCAACTGATCGGGGGTACTGATCCGTATCTGGAGCTGCCGGTCCTTGTAGTTCTCCAGCGTTCCGCGCACCAGGACTTGCCGGTTGATATATCGCTCAAAACCTTCCGGAAAATTGTCGTAAGCCATGCGAAAAACCACCGCTACCAATCCGGATTTCCGGTCGCCGAAGTTGAGGAAGGTGATTCCACCGCTGGCATCCTGGCCGACACTTTTGACCACTCCTTCGACCGCCACCTCCGAGCCGATACTTGACAGCAAGCCAACCGCATCTACGGCCGGCAAGACACGTGCCCCGGGAGTTCCGCTGGCGGAGGAAGGCACATTATTAGCCGTCCCGGACCGGGGCAAATCCGTGACTGCCGGCGCTGCATCACTTCCACCGGTCACGGTAGAACTTTCGGCAGGAGCCGGCAGTCCGCGGCCGAGGACTTCGTCTATCTCCTCCTCGCGGAGACCTGCGGGATGCCCCGCCCAGACAACTTTCCCCGAAGCATCGGCGAGAAAAGCCTGGGGTATACCGCCCACCCCCATTTTCCCCCTCAGCTTGCCCCCGGAGTCGATGGCCACGGCGTAGTTCATCGGGGTGGTCCTCCGGAATTTACGAAGGACTCCGGCAGATTCGTCGGTGACCCCGATCACAACCAGACCGCGGTCTTTGTATTTGGCGTGGATTTGATTGAGCTGCGGAATGCTCTCCCGGCAAGGGGGACACCACGTCGCCCAAAACTCGAGCAGGACCGGCCTTCCCGCATGGTCCGCATCAGGGCCGAGAAAGCTCAGCCGCAGGTCCGGCAAAGATTCACCTACGGAAACAGCTTCTGCCGGACAACCAGCCAACCAAAGCGCGGCAACACCTCTCACGCAGAGGGCTTTAAACTTCATAAGGTTGATTGAATGACTTCCCCGACTTTCCGACAAGCGCGCACTAACGACATAGAGACGAGATGGCCGCCAGCCGGAGACCTATCCGTTCCCACGCAGGTTTAGGCCTGCCCCACCGGTCGGCCCTCTGGCGCGCTTCGTGGCTTGGGCTGCTGGCGTGCCAGATGCCAGCCGAACAACTTCATGACCAAGAGATGCATCGGCGCCTGCGTGATGCGGTAAAACCACCAAGGCAGGGAGGGGCTGTAATTGAAAATCGCCGCCAACACACTGCGCCGGTCCGGACTCTCCCGGAACTCCAGGCGCGCCGGGGCCCGGCCGTCGGGAACATCGCCCACTCTGACCAGTGATCCGCCGGTAATATAGTAAAGCGGACGGTCGACCGATGAACGGTTGCTCGAGTAGCTCAGTTCGAGCAAGGGACGGCGAAGGCCGGAGACGCGGAAAGCGAGGTTCAATTGGTCATCGACCGTCACACGGAGAACCCGACGAAAGAGGGACGGTAACCAGTTGGCGTACTCGCGGGCCACCCACGTCGCATCGTATCCCGGCGGGAGCGGCAGGCGCTGAATGGAGCACACGTAGCGGCCCTCTTCGCTGTGTTCATGGCGCCGGGCCAGATGCTGGTCGGCTCCTGGATCCGGAGCCTTGAGGTCCGGCAGCGCCTCCGCCAAGGCCTCATCGAAAGACTGCGGATTGATCCCTGCCCTCTCCTGCAGAGTCGGCGAATGCGCCACCATGGCGTGGCGCAAGCTTTCGACCAGTGGGGCAATAAGCTCGCGATGGCCCCCGGTCAACAAACGCACGCCGAGGACACCCAGCTGGGTCGGAATGAAAGGCACTGCGATAATCAGGCGCTTTTTACCCAAACGCGCGGCGGTCCGACGCATAAGGTCAAGGTAGGTCATCACCTCGGCCCCCCCGAGGTCGAAGGCGCGACCGTACATTTCCTCGCGCCCCGCACAGAAACGCAGCAATTTGACAACATCGCGCAAGCTGACCGGCTGGGTCATCGAACGTGTCCAGTTCGGGCACAATAATACCGGCGAACGCTCGACCAGCTTCGCCACGATGCGGAACGACGACCCCTGAGCCCCGACAATCAGGCCGGCCCGCAGGCTGGTTACCGGTACCCCGCGCGCGGCAAGCACACGTTCCACCTCGAGACGGCTGGCCAAGTGACGCGACAACTGTGCGTCATCCGGGATAATTCCCCCCAAATAAAGGATTTGCTTCACGCCTGCCCGCGCAGCCGAGCGGGCAAAGTTGTCGGCGAGAATAAAATCCATATCTTCGAACCGTGCCTGGGTAAGCCTCGCTGGCAGCATCGAATGGACGAGGTAGACCGCGTAGTCCGCACCCTCGAGAGCGCGCTCCGTCTGCAGCATGGAAAACAAGTCGCAGCGCCGCCATTCGACGCCAGGCAGTTCCTCGGCTGGCGAACGTCGCAGGGCGATAACATCAAAGTCGGCGGTCAGCACCGGGAGCAGCGCCGTGCCAACAAAGCCGGAAGCTCCGGCCACAGCGACCACCGGACGCTTTTTCTCGATCGCCACCCTGCCATGAAACACGGCCCGGCGGCGGGAGCAAGCCCTCTGGCAAGTTCGATTACTTCTTCAGCAGGTCACGAATCTCGGTGAGCAACTTTTCCTCGTTCGGAGGTTCCGGCGCGGCTGCTGGCTTGTCGGCCCGCTCTCGCTTCAAAACATTGATGGCTTTGACCAAGAGAAAAATCGCCCAGGCAATAATGACGAACTGGATGGCGATCGTGATGAAGTTACCGTAATTCAGGGTCGGTGCCCCGGCGGATTGAGCTATGGCCAAGGTTGCATAGGACTTGCCGTCGAGGCTGAGATAAAGCTGGCTGAAGTCCACTCTCCCGAGAATCAGTCCGACCAAGGGCATGATAATGTCATCAACGAGCGAAGAGACTATTTTTCCGAAAGCCGCGCCGATCACCACGCCAACGGCGAGGTCAATGGCATTGCCTTTGGCGATGAAGGTTTTGAATTCATTGAACATAGATTCAAGAAATGAACACCTTCCGTGCGCCGGACGAGCAAAAAAACGCGGTGGTTGACAGTGGCCGCGGTCCCGGGTCCCATCGGCGAATGCCCGCCCTGCTTTTTTTTCTTCTCTCGCTCACCGTAGCTGCTGCACCTGTCCCGCTCCGCGTGGGGATGGACCTTTCCTACCCGCCATTCGAGACGATCGGGCCCGACGGCAAGCCCGACGGCATCTCGGTCGAACTGGCCCAAGGGCTGGCCGATAGCCTCGAACGTCCACTTGTCATTGATAATATCTCTTTTCCGGGGCTCATTCCCTCACTCAAATCCGGCAAAATTGACGTCCTCATTTCCTCCATGACCGCAACGCCGGAGCGGGCCAAGGCCGTCGCTTTTTCCGACCCGTACCTGACCGCCGGCCTGGCCGCTCTCGTGCCTGCCGCCAGCAGGGCCCAAGGACTCTCCGACCTCGATCAACCCGGCCGCACCATCGTGGTCCGCCAAGGCACCACGGGCGAAGTGTTTGCCCGGACCCATGTGCACAAGGCTGCCCTCATCAGATTGGACAAAGAAAGCGCCTGCGTCCTTGAGGTTACCCAAGGTAAAGCCGACGCTTTTATTTACGACCAGATGTCTGTTTACCAAAATGCCAAGCGCAACCCGCAAACCACCCGCCCCATGCTCGATCCCCTGCAAAAAGAGTCGTGGGCCATTGCCGTGCGTCAAGGGGACGAGGACCTCCTCACGCAGGTCAACACCTTCCTGACCGAGTTCCGCGCGGGCGGAGGGTTCGACCGGCTGGCCGACAAATATCTCACCGAGGAAAAATCCGCCTTCGCTGCGCTCGGTGTCCCGTTCTTTTTCTAGTCCCGCAGGGGGGAGCTCTCTCCTTCCCGCACCAGAATGGCTGCGCCCCGCGGCGGCAAAAGGAATTTGTTCCCACCAGGTTCCTTGGCGGCAGATTCGGTGCTTTTCCAGCGATCGCGCCACTTCCCGCTTAAGGCCAATTCCGCTGTCTGCTCGTGGTCGGAATTATTCAGAATGACAACAACCTCCTCGTGGTCCAATTTTCGGCGAAATCCGTAAAGTTGACGCGCATCGTCCACGATCAGCGGCTCAAAAGTACCCCTTCTCAGCGACGGCAGGGCATGCCTTAGTGCGATAAGTCTTTTGTAGTGATCGAAAAGTTCCTGATTCACCTCGACCTTGTCCGGGATGTCCTTGGATGACCCGTCGGGCAAAGCAATCTCGTCCTCATAGACCAGGTCAGCCCAAACCATCGGCTTACGGCAGTCCGGGTCGTTTGCCCCCCACATGCCAACTTCATCGCCGTAATAAATCATGGGCGCTCCCACGTAGGTCATCTGCAGCACGGCAAAGAGCTTTTGTGACTCCAGTTCCCCGGGCGTCGGCTTGCGCGGGTCGTACCGACCGTTCTCGACCTTGGAAAACTCGAAGTAAGCCTGCCAGTTGCCAGCGTGCTCGCGGTCGCGGTTGACAATGTGGGATCCGATCCGGTCCGTGTCATGGCTGCCGAAAAGATTCTGCTGCACCTCGGCCACGCCAGCGGGAAAAGCTTCGCGCAACTCCTGCAGGCGACGATCAAACTCACTTGTGCTGATACGAGATTTTTCATCGGCGAAATAGTCGGAGCAAGCAAAGGCGAAGTTGTAATTCATCACCGCATCGAATTCATCACCCTGCAGGTAGGGCTTTAATTGAGGCACCGGATCAATGAGTTCCGCCGTGACGTAAGCCTCGGGATTCACTTCTTTCACCACCTTGCGCCATTTTTTCCAAAAGGGATGCGCCACGCAAAAAGCCACGTCGAGCCGCCATCCATCGATGCCGTCGGAGGGATCACCATCGCCGTCCGGGTCCATCCATCGCCTTGTCGCTGCGAAAATGTAGTCACGGGGGCCCGACACAATCCCCTCCTCATCCTCTCGGAATTCAGGAAGAGTTTTGTGACCGAACCAACCCTCGTAATCGAACTTTTCCCCCGTTGCGGGAGCGCGCCACGACTTGACCGAAAACCAGTCGGCGTAGGGGGAATCTTTTTGCTTCGCGACCACGTCGAGAAAAGGCCAGCTGCGCTGCCCCATGTGATTGAACACACCGTCAAAAATAACTCGGATTCCGCGCGCATGGCTCTGTTTGATCATTTCCAAGGCGAGTTTGTCCGCCGACGTCCACACCCAAGAGGCCGGATCACCCGGGTCTTCGCCGGCTATCATTTTCCGGTCACCCTCCGGGTCCGGTCCGAAGTTGGGATCAATGTGATGATAGCTGTTGCCATCGTATTTGTGGGCCGACGGCGAATCAAAGACCGGATTCAGATAAATCGCGTTGATCCCGAGATCCTGCAGGTAATCAAGTTTGTCGATGATCCCCTGCAAATCACCCCCGTAACGCCGCCGCTGGAGGAGGTGGTGAAAAGGCACCGGGACACCCTTTTCGTAGTCTTGTCGCGCGTACCAATCCGACGTCCAAGGATGCACCCTCCACGGCAAATCCGGTGCGTGGGGAAAAGCCCCCGCAATGTCTGCCTTGCTCGGATCGTTCGAGGCATCCCCGTTGCGAAAACGTTCGGGGAAGATCTGATACCAGACGGCGTCCTTGGCCCAGGCGGGAACAAATTCCCCCGACTCCGCCCGCACCGACGACAATGACAAAGCCGTGGCACCCATGGCCAAGAGTGCCGCCCGTGCGGTCATTGCCGCGCCAGCAGGGCCCGCCCGGCTTGAAGCAGGGCGTCGACGCTGATGCCGAGGGTCTGCAACACTGTCGCGCCAGGCGCGCTGAGACCGAAGCGATCGATACCGATCACCACGCCACGGCGGCCGACGTAACGGTACCATGGTTGCGAGACACCGGCTTCGATGGAAATGCGGCGCACACATTCCGGCGGCAGAACGAAGTCGCGGTATTCCTCCGTCTGACGCTCGAAGCGTTCGAAGCAGGGCAGCGAGACCACGCGCACGGAGGCTCCCAGCTTCTCCGCCGCTTCCATGGCCAGCTGCAACTCGCTCCCCGTGGCGAGCAATATCAGCTCGAGCGGCGATGTCTCCCGACGGGCAATGTAGCCTCCGCGCAAAGTGCCTTGCCGCGCTTCCTCTTCCGGGATCTGCCGCAGGGTCGGCAAGACCTGACGCGACAAGGCGAGCAAGGTCGGACCGTCTTTGCGATCGAAAGCGGCGGCAAAAGCACCGGCGGTCTCCGCCGGGTCGGCCGGCCGGATAACGTCAAGGTTCGGCATGGCGCGAAGGGCGGCGAGAGCTTCGACCGGTTGATGGGTCGGACCGTCCTCACCCACCCCGACCGAGTCGTGGGTGAAAATGTAAACCACGGGAAGATGTGAGAGCGCCGCCACCCGGATGGCACCGCGGGCGTAGTCGCTGAAGACGAGGAACGTGGCTCCGCTCGCGTGGAAAATTCCGTCATAGGCGATGCCGTTAAGCAGCCCCGCCATACCATGCTCGCGGATCCCGAAGCGGATATTGCGGCCGGAACGGTTGCGGGCGTCAAAGTCACCGCCGTCCTGGATGTAGTTTAGCGTTGAGCCGTGCAGGTCCGCGCTCCCGCTGACCATCAGTGGCAACGCCTTGGCCACGTACTGCAGAACGTCGCTGCCTGCTTTGCGCGTCGCGATGTCCGGAGCCTCGGCCGGGTAGTCCGGGATGCACGTGAGCAGATCCGGGTAATTTTTCGCCACCGCGGCATCCAATTCTGAGGCAAGATCTTTGTTGGCCGCGCTCCAGGCGTCGAAACGCGCATGCCATTCGGCACAGGCACTCTCAAGCCCGGCGGCATGACGGACAAAGAATTCCCGCACTTCGGGAGAAACGAAAAATTTCTCCTCCGGCAGACCGAGACCTTTGCGCGCCTCATCCGCGAATTTCGCCCCACCCTCGCCATGCGCCTTGCT
>CAMBSX010000012.1 GCA_945870655.1 Chthoniobacter flavus
CAGGACTTGAGAACAACGTTGCCGGTGAAACCGTCGCAAAGGACGACTTCGACCGGATTTTGGAAGAGGTCGTGGCCCTCGATGTTGCCGCGGAAGTTGAGTCCGCTCGCCCGGAGGAGTTTGAAAATTTCTTTGGTGAACTCGCTGCCTTTGGCGTCTTCGCCGCCGATCGACATGAGTCCGATCGCCGGGTTTTTGTAGCCGAGAACGTAGCGCGAAAAGACGGCACCCATAATGGCGTATTGCAGCATGTGGTCGGGACGGGCATCGGTGTTGGCTCCGGCGTCGATGAGAACGCAAAGGTTCGTTTCGGTCGGCAGGAGGGCGGCAATGCCCGGGCGATCGACGCCCTCGAGATTGCGCAGCTTGATCGTTGTGGCGGCGACGGCGGCACCGGTGTGGCCGGCACTGACCACGGCATCCGCCTGTCCGTGTTTGACCAGATCGACCGAGCGGGAAATGGAGGAGTCCTTTTTGCGGCGAAAGCCATCGACCGCGCTTTCGCTCATCTCGACGACCTGCGTGGTGTGGACGATTTCCACCCGCGGGTCGCGGCAGCCGTGCTTGTCCAGTTCGGCGCGGATTTGCCCTTCATCGCCGACCAAGAAAAGTCTTTCCAAATGAGGAAACTCGCGAAGAGCAAGGACGGCACCCGCCACGCAGGCCTGCGGCGCGTGGTCGCCGCCCATTGCATCGAGCGCAACCTTCATAGGCGCAGAGCCGCGGGATTAAGCCGCCCCGACGGAAAGAACTTGGCGCCCCTTGTAGTAACCGCAAGAAGGACAGGCGGTGTGGGAAGGCAATTTTGTCCCGCACTGGGCGCAGGTGCCGAGCTCGCTGGCATGCCAACGGTTGGCTGCTTTGCGGGTGCGCAGGCGCATTTTGGAAACTTTGCGTTTGGGGACGGGCATAAGAGGTCAGCGTTTAGTTTTGAGCTTTTCGAGTTTGTCCCAAGCAGACGGCACTTTTTCCGGCTCACCGCCCCCGGAAGTCTCCGGAGCATGGTAGGGACAACGATGACTAGGAATATGATCACATCGCGGGTGGTTTGGCAAAGCCAATAAAAGCTCCTCCCGGACGGCAGGGGTCAGATCGACCAGTTCTCGGCCATCCAGTTGGACCTGAGCGGCAAAGGGGTCGGCCACGGCCTGATAGATAAAGGCCTGCAGGCAGGCCACACAGGTCATTTCAACCGGTGCAGCCACCCGGCCGGTGGCAAAGACCCCGCCGCCGGAAAGCCCAACCTCCAGTTCGTAGTGAACCGGACCGGCCGGCTTGGCCCCGATGGTCTCGAGTTCAAGGAAACCGGGGGACTCGTCGCCTTCAAGGCGCATACCCTCGGGCGGGAGTTGGTTGAGGTGGACCCCGATCATGGCCGGGACGCACCTCCGCTGAACTTCCCCCGCAGAGCCGCTGCGACCGGCGGAGTGACCACGCCGGACACATCACCACCGAGGCGGGCGACTTCTTTGACAATGCGGCTGCTGATGTAGCTGTAGTCCTCTTTGGGCATGAGGAAGATGGTTTCCACCGCGGGCGCAAGGCGACGGTTCATCAGAGCCATTTGGAATTCGAACTCGAAATCGGAAACGGCGCGCAGTCCGCGGACGATGACCTGCGCTTTTTCGGCCGTGACAAAATCAACAAGGAGTCCGTCCAGTTTCTTCACCCTGACCCGCGGTTCATCAGGCAAGGAGGCCCGGATGAGGGCCAGGCGCTCGTCGATGGGAAAAAGCGGCCCCTTCCCTTCGCTCGAGGCGGCCGCGACGATGACCTCGTCGAACAAACGCAGTGCGCGTTTGATCACGTCGACGTGCCCGAGGGTCACCGGGTCGAAACTGCCGGGATAAATGGCGCGGGTCATGATCTGGAAAGGTCCGCCTTCCGAGGGGCAACTTGGTCAGTCGTAATACGAGCCGAACTCGTTGCCCATTTCGTCGGGAGAGACGATTCGTCCACGGCCCTCGGCGCCCTGCTCGAGATTTTGCAAGGCACTGCTGCCGGCTCCGCTGAAAGTCCCGCAGCCGCAGACGCCAAAGGCGCCAACCAAACCAAGGAAAAGGAGAAGTTTCATGGCGCGTAGATTTTAGGTCGAAGCAGCCCGCCGCGTCGACCCCAATCAAGCCATGATGGCGCGGGCCACTTCCTCTTCCTTGGCCTCGCCAAAAAGACGATCAACGAGGGCCAGTCCGAATTCGAGCGCCGTGCCGGCCCCGCGCGAGGTGACAAGGAGGCCGTCCTCCAGGACCCGCTCGCCGGTTTGCGCGCCGGGAAGTTCGTCGGCCACGGAGGAGTGGGCGGTGAAGCGTTTGCCCGCCAACAGCCCGGCATCATGCAGGACAAGGGGTCCGGCGCAGATGGCGGCCACCAGTTTGCCCGCGGCGACAAAATCGCGGGCCAAGGAGGCCGGGCGGCCATCTTGACGCAACGCAGCCACCGACGGACCGCCCGGGATAAGAAGCAAATCGAAACCGGCCGCATCCCATCCGTCGTCCAAACGCGCCTCGCCGTGCAGGACGAGACCACTGCGACCGGTCACCGCAAAATTGTCACCGAGGACAGCCAGCACGACCTCGGCTCCGGCGCGACGGAGCACGTCCACCGGGGCCACCAACTCCAACTCCTCCACCCCATCGGTGACCAGACATAGCACGCGCTTTTTCATAGGCGAAAACCGGAGCC
This sequence comes from Chthoniobacter flavus, assembly GCA_945870655.1. Classification (GTDB taxonomy): domain Bacteria; phylum Verrucomicrobiota; class Verrucomicrobiia; order Chthoniobacterales; family JACTMZ01; genus JACTMZ01. The sequence continues at coordinate 2,683 of CAMBSX010000012.1, forward strand.
TACGGGACTCGAACCCGCAACCTCTGCCGTGACAGGGCAGCGCTCTAACCAATTGAGCTAAGGCTCCTTTGACGAACCCGGAATTAAAGCGTAGCGGGCGGCAGGGCGAAAGCTCTTTTTGCGGAAACGGAAATCGCGTGCGTTGGCCCGACCGGAGGTTTTATCCTCCGGGGTCCCATGAGCAAGTCCTCCCTGGCCGCCGCGGCGGCCGATCTTTTGTCCTCCCGCGCGGACATCCTGCCGAGGTCGCGCAGTCTGGTCGGCCTCGACGGTTTTGTGGACAGTATCCTCCATGTGGTGGCGACCCGGGAGAACGCGGAGCAATACAGCCGGATGGCCTCCATGGCCACCTTCGGCCGCAAAATCACGGCCGCGGCCGGCCTGAGTGCTAATTTCGAGATGGTGCCGCAGTTGCTCAAACTCGGCGGCAACGGACCGATCATGGCCAATGCCCTTGACGCTTATGGCACCCCGGTCACGTACGTCGGCAATCTCGGGGCACCGAATATCCATCCGGTTTTCGCCGATTTCGCGGCGCGCGCCGAAGTGATCTCGCTGGCCGAACCGGGATACACCGACGCAGTCGAGTTCGACGATGGCAAACTCATGTTCGGCAAGCACCTCAGTCTGCGCGAGGTGAACTGGGAAAATCTGCTCGAGCACATTCCGCTCGAGCGACTGGTGAAACTTTTCAACGATTCGTCGCTCATCGCGCTGGTCAACTGGACCATGCTCACCGGTCTGACGCACATTTTCGAGCAACTACTGGAAAAAGTGATGCCGCTGGTCACCGGCCCGCACTGGATTTTCTTCGACCTGGCCGACCCGGCCAAACGCCCACGCGAGGATATTGCTCAGGCGGTCGATCTCATCGCCCAATTCCAGAAGCACGCAAAGGTCATCCTGGGACTCAACCTGCAGGAGGGACGCCAAATCGGTGAGGTGCTCGGGTTTGCTCCGTGCGAGGAAACACAGGAGGCGGTAGCGGCGCACGCGGCGAAGATCCGCGAAAAGCTCGGCGTCGAAACCGTGGTCATCCACCCGGTCTCTTTCGCCGCGGCGGCCGATGCGGCGGGCAGCGCGGCGGTCGTTGGGCCCTTCATCGAGAAGCCGAAAATCACCACGGGCGCCGGTGACCATTTCAACGCGGGCTTCTGCATCGGTCGTCTTCTCGGAGCTCCGCTCGATGTCAGCCTGCAAATCGGCGTGGGCACATCGGGGTTTTATGTCCGCACCGCCAAGAGTCCGACGGCCAAGGACATGGTGGATTTCCTGCGCACGCTTTAAGTGCACCACCACCCGATGTCCACACGGCCTCGCTCCCAAGAACTTTTCGCCGCGGCGCGCGCGCGCATCCCCGGCGGGGTCAACTCCCCCGTCCGAGCATTCCGCGGGGTGGGCGGTGAACCCTTCTTCGTCGAGCGGGCCGAGGGTTCGCGGTTGCGCGATGTCGACGGTCACGAATACATCGACTACGTGGGCACCTGGGGTCCGGCCATTCTCGGCCACGCGCCGAGGATCGTCATTGATGCGGTGCGTGAGGCGGCCGAGCGCGGGCTAAGCTACGGCCTGCCCCACCCGCTGGAAGTCGAAATGGCGGAATTCATCACGGGTCGTTTACCGTCGATCGGCAAAGTCCGCATGGTCAACAGCGGAACGGAGGCGACCATGTCCTGTGTGCGGTTGGCCCGCGGATTCACCGGGCGGGACAAAATAGTCAAATTCGAAGGCTGCTACCACGGTCACGTTGATTCTTTGCTCGTGCGGGCGGGCAGCGGTGCGCTCACCCTGGGTCGACCGGACAGTGCGGGTGTGCCGCGGGCCCTGGCCGAGTTGACCATCACCCTGCCTTTCAACGATCCGGCGGCCCTCGAAGAAGTCTTCGCCCGCGAGGGAGCGGAAATCGCCGGCGTCATCGTGGAACCCGTGCCGGCCAATGCGGGGCTGATCCACCCATTACCGGGATTTTTGCCGCGGCTGCGCGAGCTTTGCACCGCGCACAAGGCACTTTTGATTTTCGACGAGGTAATGACCGGCTTCCGCGTGGCGCGTGGCGGAGTGCAAGAATTGCGCGGGATTGTACCCGATCTGACGGCTCTGGGTAAAGTGATCGGCGGTGGCCTGCCCGTTGGAGCCTTTGGCGGTCGGGCGGAGGTTATGGACCACCTCGCCCCGGATGGCCCCGTTTACCAAGCGGGTACGCTCGCGGGAAATCCCCTGGCCTTGGCCGCCGGGCTGGCCCAGCTGCGGGAATTGGAGCGAAGCGAGGGATGGAGCCGACTTGAACGGCTCGGTGCCGCGCTGCAATCAGGACTCGAGTCGCCCATCCGTGCCGCGGGCTACCCGGTGACCTTGCAACGCCTTGGGAGCATGTTCTGTCTCTTCTTTAACGAAGGCCCGGTGAACAGTTTGGAAGCGGCGAAAAAGTCGGACACCGTACGATTTGCGAAATTTTTCCATTACTGTCTGGATCATGGTGTGTATTTTCCCCCTTCGCAGTTCGAAACAGGATTCATCAGCACGGCGCACACGGACGAGGATATCGACCGGACGGTCGCGGTGATCGCCCGAGCGCTGCGCTACGCCGCATGACCACCGCACCCGAACAAGACGACCGCGCCGTTGAACTGGATTTGCTCGCGCGGGTGGCCAAGCGCGAGCGGGCGGCTTTCGAGCAGCTTTACGCCCGTTATGCGAACATCCTTTACGCCACAGCGATGAAGTTTTTGCGGGAGGACGCGGACGCGCAGGATGTGGTCCAGGATGTGTTCATCCAGATCTGGGACAAGGCCAAGCTTTATGATCCGGCCAAGGGCAAGCCACTGACCTGGGCCCTCACCATGACCCGCAACCGCTCGATCGACCGCATCCGGGCCATCCAGCGCCGCGGCCGGTTACGGGACGATTTTGAAAAAGAGACGGTGGTCGATGAATCCGCGGGGATCAGGGAGGCGTTATCTGGGGTGGATGCCAGCGAAAAAAACCAGATTTTACGGGACGCCGTGCAGCGGTTGTCGCCCGAGCAGCGCAAGGTCATCGATTTGGCTTTCTTCGGTGGTCTTACCCAAAACGAAGTGGCGAAACGGCTGGGCGAACCACTCGGGACAATCAAGGCCCGGGCCCGCCGCGGCCTGATGAAACTGAAAGAATTACTGGGAGAAAAACCATGACCCGCGAACAGATCGAAGAATTGGCGGCGCTGGACGCACTGGACGCGTTGGACGGTGACGATTTAGTCGCGTGGCAGCAGGTGCGCGCGGAAAACCAATCAGCCGTGCGCCTCCGCGACGAGTTGGCAGGCGCTGTGGCGCAAATCTGTTTGCTCTCGCCAGCCGCGACCGCACCTTCGGCGCTGCGGCAGCGTGTTATGGACCGGGTTTTCGGCGGACCTTCCTCCGCGCAGACCGTGACCGAAGCAACTCCGTCATTCAAGTTGGCTCCCTGGGCAGCAGCCGCCGCCGTTGTTTTCTTTGTTTTGGCGGGTGCTTCCGCCACCACGCGGCAGAAAGAATCCGTGGTGGTTCGAGATACCCGTCCGGATCCGCAGAATCTGCAAATCGCGCTTTCGGGATACGGGGACTATGCCGCCGCGAAAGCCCATGTGCTTTGGGACAGCGGCCAGCGCGGGTGGTACGTGCAAGCGGGCGGTCTACCCGACCTTCCTGCATCCCACGCTTACCGCGTCTGGGCGGTGGACGCGGACGGGGCGGTGCATGATTGCGGTGAGCTTGCTTTGCGCCGCGGAGGGCTGGCCAGAAGTTTCGTCCAACCGGGTGATGACATCCGCTCGATGCAGGGATTTGCCGTCACCATCGAGCCGGCGGGCGGCACAGCCACCGCGCCAACATCACCCGCCGTGTTGATCAGCACGCTGCGCAGTTGATAAAACAGCGAGGTCGGTGGCTGACAACCTCTGGCCACCGGCGCGTCAGCAGGGCCGGCGGGGAGGAACGGGAAAGTCCGGTTTAAAACATCAGCACCAGCACGATTATCGCGAGGATGGCAAAAGCGATTCCGGCGCCGATGGGCTGGGCGATACCGGCCAAGGGGCTTTTGCTTTTTCCGCACCAACCGGCAAAAAAGAGCCAAAGGGCCGGAACGACAAGGAACCACAGACCTTGGTTCGCAATGAACGTGGTGAGCGTGTCCGGCCAAGTCACCGGCGGCGAATCAACCGAACCTGAATTGACCAGAATGTGCGCCGCCATGGTGGCAAGGGCGAGCATGATGAATTGGGCCAGCGCGATGGCGATGTTCATGGCAGGCAGGAACCCTGACCCGCGGTCCGGAGTTGGTCAATGCCGTGATCCGCTCGACAAGGGCCTCCGCTTGGCCTAGCTGAAGCAGCGTGAGTTTCACCGCACCCGTTCGGGTCAGAGCCAAATTCTTCCGCGAAGGCGACCGCAAGTTTTTCGTCAAGGGCACGACTTACGGTCCGTTCGCTCCCGATGACGGGGGGGAGCACTTCGGCGCACCGGACAAAGCGAGGGCGGACCTCGCCATGATGCGCGACGCCGGGCTCAATCTCGTGCGCGTTTACTATGTGCCGCCTCGCTGGTTCCTCGACGCCTGTGCGGAGCACGGCATCCGTTGCCTCATTTCCATTCCCTGGGCCGAGCACGTCGAGTTCCTCAACCAGGGCAAAACGCGCCGTGAGATCGAAAAGGCCGTGGTCGAAGCGGTCAAAACAAACCGGGGCCATCCCGCCGTCTTCGGATACCTCGTGGGCAACGAAATTCCCAGTCACATGGTGCGCTGGCTGGGCCCGGGCCGCGTGACCGAATTTGTCGAGCATCTCATCTTTTTGGCCAAGCGCGTGGACCCCGAAGTGCTTTATTCTTACGCCAGTTTTCCCCCGACCGAATACCTGCTGCCGCAGAACGCCGACTTTTTCACCTTCAACGTCTACCTGCACCGCCAAGATGACTTCGACCGTTATCTCGCGCGCCTGCAAAACCTCGCGGAGGACCGTCCGCTCATGCTCGGGGAGTTCGGTATGGACACCATTCGCCATAGCGAAGACGAGCAGGCGGAAATGATCTCGTGGCACATCGAAAGCGTGGTGCGCGGCGGGTTGGCCGGGACAATCATTTACGCTTGGACCGACGAGTGGTTTCGTGGCGGCCAGGAAATCACCGACTGGGCCTTCGGGCTGGTCACGCGCGAAAGGAAGCCGAAGAAAGCCTACGCCCGGGTCAAAACTCTCTTCGCCGGGGACAAGCCGCTGGCCGAGCGCGTGCCGTTAGAAAAATACCCCCGCGTCTCCGTTGTCGTCTGCTCCTACAACGGCGGTAAAACCCTTGCTGATTGTCTCGAAGCACTCGATCAGATCGATTATCCGGACTATGAGATCGTCTTTGTCGACGACGGATCGACGGACACCACGCAGGAAATTGTCGCCACATGGAACAAGGCGCGCGAAGGGCGGCTCATCGGGTGGAAAACCCGTCCCGATTTCCAGAATATCCGCCAGAAAAACATGGGCTTGAGCTACGCCCGCAACGCGGGTGCCGCCGCGGCGACCGGGGAGGTCATTGCTTACACCGACAGCGACTGCATGGCGGACCCGGATTGGCTTTACTACCTGGTCGGCACACTGATCTCCGGGGACTACGCGGGCGTCGGCGGTCCGAACATCTCTCCCCCGGCTCAGGATTGGATCCAGGCCTGCGTGGCGGCAGCCCCGGGAGGACCGAGCCATGTGCTGCTCACCGATGTGGTGGCCGAGCACATCCCCGGTTGCAACATGGCTTTCCACCGGTGGGCCTTCAATGCGGTCGGCGGCTTCGACCCCGACTACCGCAAGGCGGGTGACGATGTTGATTTTTGCTGGCGGCTCCAGCAGGCCGGGCAAGTCATCGCGTTCAGTCCCGCCGCCATAGTCTGGCACTACCGCCGTTTCACGCTGGGCGCTTTCCGCAAGCAACAAGAAGGCTACGGCGAAGCGGAATCGATGTTGCGATTCAAACACCTTGTCTTTTTCGGCCCGACCGGGACGGCGAAATGGAAAGGCCAGATTTACGGAGCCCCGCGCTTCACCTGGCTGATCAACCGCCCGCTTATCTACCATGGCGTTTTCGGCGAAGGCCTGTTCCAAAGCATCTATCCGACACCGCGCTCCGAGGTGGCAAACTATCTGGCCAGTCTGGAGTGGGTTCTGCTCACCGTGATGGTCTTCATTCTCTCCATCGGATTTCCCGACCTGCGCATCGTGCCTTACTTGATGTTCGGCGGAACTTTTCTGGTCGCTCTGTCCTACATGCTGCATGCGCGCCTCGAACCGCAATTCGACTCGGTGCGGGCGCGTCTGCTAGTGGCGTTTCTCGCTTTCACCCAGCCGCTGGTGCGCGGCTGGAGCCGCTATTTCACCTGGCTGAAATACAAGCGCACCCCGGAACGCGTCATCCGCACTCCCGAGCAGGAGCTTGCCGCCCGCCACGACAAAGGAAGCGCGGCCCGTTTCGAATTCTGGAACGAGGAGGGACACGGCCGCGAGCGCTTGCTGGCTGAGACGACACGTTTGCTCGAGGATGAAGGATGGAGCTACTCGCTCGACACAGGGTGGAACAATTGGGATGTCCAAATCTACGGGAGCTTTTGGTGGCTGGTGCGATTGCGCACCGTGACCGAATACCACGGCGGACCGAAGTGCCTGACTCGCGGCAACCTCCGCTTGCGGCCGGGCGGGGCCAACTATCTCGCCAACTTCCTCCTTCTTTCCGTGCTGGCCTACCAGCAATTCCTCGGCCCGGGCGTCCCATGGTGGCTCGGCGGAGCTTATGGCTTGTTTGTTCTCTTTCTCGTAGTGCGCGCCCGGCGACTCAGGCGCCGGGTGGCCGATTTGCTGGCGGTGGCAGCGCGCCACGCGGGGTTGGTGCCCGTGAAGCCTAAAAATGGCGCGTGAGCCCGTCGCTCTCCGACTACGATTTTGCCCTGCCACGCGAACTGGTGGCGGCGCGACCTTTGCCGGATCGCGCCGACTCCCGGATGATGGTGGTGGATCGGGCCGCAGGCACGGTGACCGACCGGACATTCCGTGACCTGCCCGAGTTTGTCCATCCGGGTGACATGCTCGTGCTCAACGACTCGCGGGTCATTCCAGCCCGGTTGGTTACCGAGGACGGGCGCGTTGAGCTGCTGCTCTTCGATCAACTCGGTCCGGCCCGTTGGCGTGCCTTCGCGCGGCCGGGCAAACGCACGCGGACTGGCGACCGTTTCGCCATTGCCGGCACGACCGCGCACATTGAGTCGATCGATGAAACGGACGGCACTCGTGTCGTTTGGTTCGATACCGCGCCGGATCTGGAAAAACTCGGGCACATGCCGATTCCGCCCTACCTCGGCCGCGAGGACGATGCGGAGGACCGCAGTCGATACCAGACGGTTTACGCGAGGGAACCCGGTTCGGTGGCGGCACCCACGGCCGGACTGCATTTCACGCCGGAAATCCTGGCCAAGTTGCCGCACACGTTTGTTACCTTGCACGTGGGGCCGGGAACGTTCCTTCCGGTGCGCGGGGACGACCTCGAAACGCATCGCATGCACGGCGAGAACTATGTCGTGTCACCCGGAAGCGCGGGGGAAATCAACCGCGCCGGGCGTATCATCGCAGTCGGAACAACCAGCTTGCGCGTCTTGGAATCATTGCCCCCCGGACCCGTGCAACCGGGAAAGGGTCGCACCGAAATTTTCATCAAGCCCGGATTCACCTTTACCCGCACCGGTGCCCTGCTGACCAATTTTCATCTGCCCAAATCGACACTCTTTGTTCTGGTCTGCACTCTGGCCGGCAAAGAATTGATCGGACGGGCTTACGCCGAGGCGATAAACCGGGGATACCGCTTTTTCAGCTACGGCGATTGCATGTTGATTCTGTAACCAGCCTCGCCAAGAGCGGGGCTGGCGGGTAAGAGATAGGGATGAGCAAGATCAAGGCCTACGCCGCCGCCGCCGCCGGAGCTGCCCTTCAACCCTTCGAATTTGATCTGGGTCCGCTCGGCGACGAACAGGTCGAAATTGCCGTCGACTACTGCGGAATCTGCCACTCCGATCTTTCGGTCATCCACAATAACTGGGGCAACGCCCGATTCCCACTGGTCCCGGGCCATGAAGTTTCGGGGCGCATTGTCGCCACAGGCGACAAAGTGAAAAAGGTCAAAGTCGGCGACCGTGTCGGGCTCGGCTGGTTCTCCGGCAGTTGCATGAGTTGTCCGGAATGCCTGCGCGGCGACCAGAACCTCTGCCCGAACGGCGAGGACACCATTATTGGCCGGCCGGGCGGCTTTGCCGAACGCGTGCGGGCCCATTGGGCGTGGGCCGTGCCGATCCCAGACGGAGTCGATGCGGCCAAAGCCGGCCCGCTTTTCTGCGGAGGCATCACCGTTTTCAATCCGATCGTGCAGTGCGGTGTGCAGCCGACCGACCGCGTGGGGGTGGTCGGCGTGGGCGGCCTCGGTCATATGGCCATCCAATTCCTCAATAAATGGGGCTGCGAAGTTTTCGCCTTCACCTCGTCCGAAGACAAAAAAGACGAGCTGCGGAAACTCGGCGCACACCATGTGGTTAATTCGCGGGATCCGGCCCAACTCAAGCCCCTCACCCGCTCGCTCGACTTCATCATGGTCACGGTCAACGTGCCGCTCGATTGGAATGCTTACATTGACACGCTGGCGCCGCGCGGCCGTTTGCATTTTGTCGGCGCCGTGCTCGAGCCGCTCAACATCGGCTTGTTCCCGCTGCTCATGGGGCAAAGATCGGTTTCCGCTTCGCCCCTCGGCAGTCCGGCCACCACGGCCCAAATGCTCGACTTCTGCGCGCGCCATGGCATTGCCGCTGTCACCGAAAATTTCGGCATGTCGCAGGTGAACGAAGCGCTGGCCCGCCTCGAGTCCGGGAAAGCGCGCTACCGCATCGTGCTGAAAAACGATTTCTGATGAACCAGAGGCTCCTCATCTTCGGCTTGGCGTCTGCTTTGCTAGCCGGATGCGTGTCGCCGCAAGGGGAGTTGACTTCCCTGGCCGGGCTGAGACTCGGTATGTCCCGCGACATCGCGTGGGCCAAGCACTCTGCCAACCTGCCAGTCTACGATCCGCAGCGCGAGACCGCGATCCTGCAAACCATGATGGCCGAGGGCCAGCGGCAGGGACTGGCCCCAGATACCGTCCGGCGCTTCTTCGCCGCCGAGATGGAGGCCTCGCGCCGCGTCCAGTGGGCCTGGATCGAGGCATGGCGGAAAGATCTCGCCGCGCCTCCGGAGCATCCCGCGGGCGACCTCGGTGCTTACCTGCGTCCCCAGCTCGACGAGATCAACCAACGGCAAATCCGGGCCATGGCCCGCGGAGCGCGCCCCCTGACCGTCAATCAACTTTCCGAAATCGGCGCACGCTTTTTGCCGAAGAACTGACGCAACAACGCGGCGGACTCCTCCCCGAGGACGCCGCTGGTCACCTCGCACCGGTGGTTGAGCGCGTCGCTTTGCAACAGGTTGATCCAGCCTCCGGCCGCCCCTCCCTTGTTGTCGGGGCATCCGAAGACAACCCGGCGCAGGCGGGCGAGAACGATGGCCCCGGCACACATCGGACAGGGTTCCTTGGTCACGTAAAGGTCGCATTCATTGAGCCGCCAATCGCCCACCGCCGCCTCGGCCTGAGTGATGGCCAGCATCTCGGCATGGGCCGTGGCATCCTTCAACATCTCGACCTGATTCCAAGCACGGCCGATAACTTCGCCGTTCCGAACAATGACCGCGCCGATGGGAACCTCGTCGGCTAAGGCGGCTTTGCGGGCACAGCGCAGGGCGGACTGCATGTAGAAGACATCCGGCTGCCAGTCGAAACCTTGGATTTCGTCCGCGCTCATCGTAAGCTTGTGCCGTGAAAGTGATCATTGCCCCGTCCGTCCTGGCCTGTGACTTCGCGCGACTCGGCGAGGAAGTGGCCGAGGTGACCCGCGCGGGGGCGGATTGGATCCACTGCGATGTGATGGACGGTCATTTTGTCGACAACATCTCGTTCGGGTCGGCTTTTGTCGAGGCGGCGTCGCGCCACACCGATCTGCCCCTGGATGTCCACCTCATGATCACCAATCCGGACCGCTACCTCGACCGCTACCTTCCGGTGGCGCATTCCGTGGACATCCACCTCGAAGCCGAAACCGATGTGCCCGAGACACTCGCCCGGATCCGCGCTGCGGGCAAAAAAGCTGGACTGGCCGTCAATCCACACACGCCGATCGGCTCGGTCGATCCCTACCTCGGACAATTCGACATCCTCCTCCTCATGACCGTCGAGCCGGGTTTCGGCGGGCAACCGTTCATGGAGGACATGCTCCCGAAAATTCGTGCCGCGGAAGAAATTCGCAGGAAGCACTCCTTGGATTTCCGCCTCACGGTGGACGGAGGGATCAATATCGGTACGGCCCGCCAGTGCCGCGAAGCCGGGGCCGATGTCCTCGTCGCGGGAACTTCGGTCTTTCGGGCGCCGGACCGCGCTGCCGAGATCAAAGCCTTGCGTTAGAGCGCGCTGCTGGGGGTCACTGCGCCGAGGACAAAGGTTTCGCCGCCCCCTCGAGCAAAGCGAGGACCTCGCCGGCCAGAAAAAGAGATCCCGCCACAAGCACAGGGCCATTGCCGCCCCGGGCCGAAATGAGAGCCGCAGACACCTCTGCCTCGGTCACCGTGCGGAATCCCGCCGCTTCGGCAAGCGGACGCAGCTCGGCGGTCGGAGCACCACGCGGACCCGGCGCGGGAACCAGCACAACCTCGTCCGCCACAGGCCTGAGCAAGCGCAGGATGAGGGCGGCATCCTTGTCCCGCAGAGCGCCGAAGATCAGCCGGGCCTTCGTCCCTCCGAACACCTCGCACCAGGTGGCAACGAGAGCCGTTACAGCTTCAGGATTATGCGCTCCGTCGATTACGAGGTCCGGACCGACCCGCTGGAACCGCGCCGGCCAAACAAGACTCCGCAAAGCCTCCTGTTCGCTTGTTTTTTCGACCACAATTCCGGCTGCGCGCAGAGCTTCGCAGGCTAAAGCGGCGTTCCATCTTTGATGGGATCCGGCCAAACCGAGCGGGCCATCGGTCCATGGTCGCTCGACAAAAGTTATCACCGTCGGGGCCGCGACCGCCTTGGCCACGAGCGCGTCCGCAGCATCAAGATCTTGCGGAGCCGAGACCGCGGGGACACCCGCCTTGATGATGCCAGCCTTTTCACCGGCGATTTCTTTGAGGGTTTTGCCGAGCCACATTTGGTGATCCATGCCGATCGGGGTGATGACCGACACCACCGGTGTGACCGCATTGGTGGCATCCATTCGCCCCCCCATACCCGTCTCCCAGACAACGAATTCCGCAGCTTCCTGGGCGAACCACCATGCGGCGAGGACGGTGGCCAGCTCGAAAAAAGTCGGGAGTTGCTCCCAACCATCCGAGGCCTCCCGCAGCAGACCGAGCCCTTCCGTCACGGAGGATTCCGGGATCGTTTTGCCGTCCACCCGGATGCGCTCGCGGAAGTCAACGAGATGCGGGGAGGTGTAAAGGGCGGTGCGATGGCCGGCCGCGCGCAGGATGGAGTCCATCATGACACAGGTGCTTCCTTTGCCATTCGTTCCGGCCACGTGCAGAAAACGCAACTTTTCCTGCGGCTGACCGCAGGCGGCGAGCAAGCGTTGCGTGTTCTCCAAACCCAGCTTGATGCCGAAAGTTTGCCTCCCGAAAAGCCACGCGAGCGTGTCGCGGTAGTTCACTTCTTGCGACCGAAGAAATGGAGTAGCTGGGAGAGCGTTTCCCGCAGCTGCTGCCGCGCGACGATCATATCGACCAGCCCGTGGTCCTGAAGGAACTCGGCGGTCTGGAAGCCCTTGGGCAATTCCTGATGCGTGGTCTCGCGAATGACCCGCGGACCGGCGAAGCCGATCATGCATTTCGGCTCGGCCAGGATGATATCCCCGAGCGAGGCGTAGCTGGCCATGACGCCCGCGGTGGTGGGATTGGTCAGCACGGAAATGTAAGGAAGCTTGGCCTGGGCGTGACGCGCCAACGCGCCGCTGGTTTTGGCCATTTGCATGAGACTGAGCATCCCTTCGTACATGCGTGCGCCGCCGGACGCGGAAACGATGATGACAGGCCAACGGTTTTTTGTCGCCCGCTCGATCGTCCGGGTGATCTTCTCGCCGACCACGGAGCCCATGGTGGCGGCGATAAAATTGAAATCCATCACGGCGATTCCGACCGGGCTCCCCCCGATGGTGGCGTCTCCGGTAATCACGGCGTCCTTGAGCCCGGTCTTTTTCCGGTAGGTCTCCAGCCGATCCTGGTAGGTGGCGACACCGCGGAACTTGAGCGAGTCAACCGAAAGCATCTCCGCATCGTGTTCCTGGAACGAGCCCTCGTCGGCCAGACTCTCGATCCGCTCCCGCGCGCCCAGCGTCATGTGGTGCTGGCAGCGGGGGCAGACTTGGAGATTTTGTTGCAGTTCGGTCTGGGTGATGACCTCCCCGCAGGACGGACACTTGGTCCACAAGCCTTCGGGAACATTGCTCTTGATTTTCGACCGGATCTTGAGGGCCGGTTTTTGGAAAATTCCCATGGCTTCTTCCTATCCGCGGGCGACCGTGATGACAACCACCGAGGCAGCCCCCGCCTCGCGCAGGGCCCCCGCGCAGGCGTCAGCCGTCGAACCCGTGGTCAGGACGTCGTCGACCAAAACAAGCTCCCGTCCGGCCACATCCGCGCCATCCCGCAGGGCGAAAGCCCCTTCCAGATTCTCAAACCTCTCGTCGCGATGAAAATGGGTTTGGGTCAGAGTGTAACGAGTCCGCTGCAAACAATCGTCCACTGGCACACCGAGACGTGACCCGGCCAGCCTGGCCAGCACTTCCGCTTGGTTGAATTCACGCTCCCGCTGCCGCGTTGGGTGAAGTGGGACGGGCACCAGGGCAGACGGCATTTTCCCCTCGAGGCGCGGGTCGCGGAACCCCTCGACCAGCATCCGGGCCAGCAAGGGCCGGAGGTGCGTGCGACCGTTGTATTTGAACTGGTGGATGAGGTCGCGGACCACGCCGCGGCTGCGGTAAGCGGCGGTGGCGAAATCAAAGGACAATTCGCGGTCGCCGCAATTTGGGCACCGGAAGTCCGCCGTGATTGCTCCGCTGTAAGGCTGCCCGCAGACCGCGCACCGTGACCCACCCAAGCGCTGACGGGCCCGCCGGCAACTGCGGCAAAGCCCTGCCGCAAGCGGACTCACCGCTTTGCCGCAAACAGCACAATGCGGCGGATAGATCAGCCCGGAGGCTGCTTCAGTCCAGGCACGAAGCCACCGGGCGGAAAACATGGCGAAGGTAGAATTTGACCAGCAGACCGGTGACGAGCAGTGCAGCCAAAGGCACCAGCCCGGTCGGCACCGCCCCGCTGACCAGGCTCGGGCCGATCCACGGGAGCCACCCGGAGGGACCAGACGCGGTGGTTTGCAAAAGAAGGTTCGAGGTTTGTTGGGCAAAGACCCAGCCGGCATGCAACCCGATGGGGAGCCACAGCGAGCGGGTCGTCACCGCCGCCGAGCCCAGAATCCACCCGGCTGCAAAAAGGCTGGCCGCCCCGAAAAATAAAACTCCGGCCACCGGCAGACCCTCGGCGAAACGCAGGGCCTCGGCAAAGCCCGTCCACCAGTGCACCGCATCGGCGGAGATGGCTGACTTGGCCGGCTTGATGAAGTGGACAACAACGAACAGGACGGTGGTCCAGGCGATAGCCGCCGCACGCGGCAGCGACCACAGAAAGATCCCGAGCACCACCCCTCGGAAAACAATTTCTTCCACGACGGAAACCACCGCCGCTGTCGGCACGATGCGCAGGAGCCCCGACCAAAGAGCCCCCGGACGTGGTTCCGACCACCCGGCGGCCAAAGAGAGCAGCGCCACCGCCGCGACCAAGGCGACGGAGAGCACCAGACCGGCTGCAAGATCGGAAACCGACCTGGGGTTGCGGCTGAGGTGCAGATCCGACGGCCGCCGCAGGCCGATCCAGCGCAAAGCGGGGACCAGCAGGACCAAGGCGCTGACCTGCAAGCAGCGCGAAAGAACGCGATGAAAAGGAAACTTGGCCAGCCAATCCGTGACCCCGGCCGCCCCGAGCGCCTGCCCGGCCCAAAAAATAGGAGGCGCCACGAGACAACCGGCCAGAAAGACAACGGCCAAATAGGCGAGAATTTTGCCAAAGGCAGGAAATTCGCGGCGATGGGACATTGACGAAGGGCAAGGCACCGGAAATACCGCCGCCAAGCAAGCCTATTAAGCCCGCGTATCCGGGAAAGGACGCCGGAAGACCGCGGCAGGTTCGAGCAGACTGCCGTTGCTGCATTCCTGCCCTGGCGGGGTTCGTCAGTCAGACCTCCACGGCCCCCGGCGTCGAGCGGATTGTATGCCCTCGCGGGCCGGGAGACAACACGCTCGATGAGTGATGAGTCTCCCAACAAAAAAATGACGGGACAAAATTCTTGTCGGAGCCTTTCCCCGCACCTATAGAGGAATGCCCCACCACCCCACTTTTCAGTCCCCATGACCAAGCCCCTGCTTCTTACCTGCATTCTGTTGTCTCTCGCGGCGGCAGTTTTTGGATTCCTCAACCGCGGCACACTGGCCACCACCCGCCTGGATTTGGAAAGCGCCCAAGGCCAACTCGCCTCGACCAGCGCGCAGTTGCTGACCGCCCAAGGAGAGCTCGAAAAGAACAAAGAAGAAGTGACGACACTTGGGAGCGATAAAGACAAGCTCTCTGCGGAGCTGGGCGAAGCCCGCGGGGAATTGGCGAAAACCAAGGAAGACCTCGTCGCCGCCCGGAAACAAGTCGAAGACCTGGCATCGGACAGCCAAGCCAAAGACACCAAAATTGGCGAATTGGAGACCAAGTTGGCTGAAGCCGAGCAGCAAGCCCCGGGGCCCGAAACTGGGGGGAACAGTGTGGATCCGTCTGCCGGCGATGCCCGCATGCTCGAATTGGAAACCGTCAACCAGCAATTACAGGATCAAAATATCAGCCTGAGCACGCAAGTGGCGGAGCTCCGGCGCAAAGACGACGGCCGGCAAAAATCGCAGATGCGGCAGGGGCTCTCCGGAACCATCCTGGCCGTAAACCAAGCGTGGAACTTCGTTGTCCTCAGCCTCGGCGACCGACAGGGTGTGGTCTCCAATGCCGAGATGCTCGTGCAGCGCGACGGTCAATACCTTGGAAAAATCCGTGTTACTTCCGTTGAGCCATCCACGTCGATCGCAGACATCCTGGTCCGTACCGTCCCGCGCGGCCTTTCGGTCATGCCCGGCGACCGCGTTATTTACCAGGCCCAGCGCGATTGATCCGCGTATGAAACGCTGCTTCCTCGCCGCCCTCCTGGCTGCGTGCTGCCTGACGGGACTTGCCGGTTGCGCCAGCACACAAGACACCGCTACCTCCCGCCCCGGCGTGAGCAGCATCCCGTGGAACCGTCCGGCCAATTGGGAAGGCGGAGGCGTTCTCGGCGGTCAAATGTCCGCCATGCGCGGATACTGAGCTCGACCGGTGGTCTCAGCCCCGTTCCAGCGCGCACTGGTCATCCGCGGCGGCGCCCTCGGCGATTTTATCCTCACCCTTCCGGTGCTCAACGCCTTGCGGGAAGCCGCTCCCGCCTCGCGTCTCGAGGTGCTGGCTTACCCGGGGATCGCCGCGCTGGCCGAAACATCCGGCCTGATCGATGGCTGCCGCTCGATCGAATACGGTCCGCTGGCCGGCTTCTTCACCCGAGGTACCGTGCTGGACCCGGGCCTCCGCGAGTATTTCGCATCGTTCGACCTCATTCTCAGCTACCTCTATGATCCCGACGGGGTCTTCGCCGAGAACCTGCAAAATGCCGGGGCGAAGCGCGTCATAACCGGACCGCATCGCCCGGGCGAATCGTCGCACGCCATCGACCAGCTCGCCGCGCCCCTCACCGCTCTTGGCCTTCCTCTGGCCGGCCGCGCCACCCGACTCGCCCTCGAGCCTGCGGCACAAGGGGCCCTGACCGTTGCCTTGCACCCCGGATCCGGCAGTGCGGCAAAAAACTGGCCGGCGGAAAAGTGGCGCCAGTTGGCCGGGCAGCTGCTCACCGCCAATCCCGGGGTGGAGCTGGCGATCATTGGAGGCGAAGCGGATGCGGTGGCTGTTGCTGCCCTGCGCGGGCTGGCCGCGCCGCGGGTTGTCTTCTGGGAAAATCTCGCGTTGCCCGAGTTGGCGGCACGTCTGGCTGGAACCCGGCTCTACCTCGGTCACGACACGGGGATCAGCCACCTTGCCGCGGCGGCGGGCGTGCCCAGCCTGCTACTCTTCGGGCCAAGCGATCCCGGCGTCTGGGCACCACCCCACGAGCATGTCCGTATTTTGCGGGCTCCAGAGGGGAACCTGCCGAACTTGCCGGTTGCCACTGTCCTTGCCGCGCTGACCCGATTTCGGGAGGCCCCTCGGCTTGCCACCGGTCAGAAGTCGCCGGAGAATGAGGAACCATGAAACGTGTTCTCTACCCCGCTTTGCTCCTCCTCGCCTGTGCCATGCCAGCACCGGCTGACGAAAACGCTGCGTGGGAAAACCTGCAAAACGAAGCAGCCCGTCTCACCGAAGGTCTGCCCGAAAACGACCAAGAAGCGGGGCGAACCATGCTTGCGGCCCGGCTTGGCGCGCAGTTGGAGCACTTTCAAGAATTCCTGCGGGAACATCCGCAAAGCCCGAACCGTTGGGAAGCACGGATGGCCGTCATGCAAATCGTCAATTCGCTCGCCATGGTGCAGGAACGCGAACCCGATATGACCGGACAGGCGGCGGAACTGGAATCGATCGCCGACGACAAGGAAGCTCCCGAGAACATCCGGGCCGATGCCGGCTTGGTTCTCCTGCAACTCGCCTCCGTCGACTTCGACCGCGAACGCTCGGAAAAAGCCGCCCGTTCCCTGTCCCAAGCGATCGACAAATTCATCGAGACCCATCCCGAGGACGCCCGCCTGCCTGTCCTGCGCATGACCAAAGCCCAAGCACTCGAAATTTACGAACCCGACCGCGCACGGGCCATCTTCACCGATCTCACCAAGGACGACGACCCCGAGCTATCCGGCGCGGCCAAAGCGGCTCTCGAGTTGATGGCCATGCGGGACAAGCCCGTCGAGCTCACCTTCACTGCCGCCGACGGATCACCCTTCGACCTCACCGACCTGCGCGGCAAGGTCGTGCTCCTCGACTTCTGGGCCACATGGTGCCCGCCCTGTGTCGAGGAAGTTCCCGAACTGGTCGCCGCCTATGAAAAATTCCGCGGCCAGGGCTTTGAAATCGTCGGCATCTCCCTCGACGAAAACAAAGCCGCTTTCGAAAAATTTATCGCGGAGAACAAAATGACCTGGCCGCAGTTTTTCGACGGCAAGAGCTGGGAAAACGAGCTGGCCAAGCGCTTTGGCATCCAGACCGTGCCGACCATGTGGCTCCTCGACCGCGAAGGAAAATTGGTCGACGCCTTGCCGCGCGGACGCCTCGAGGAGGCCGTCAGCGCCGCGCTGGCTGCCAAAGACTAGAGCGCCTGCCGCGCGGCCTTTTTCTTGCCCTTCCGGGCGGCACGGCGGACCCGCCAGCGCAAGGGAGCTTTCACGATGTAGCCGGCACAACTCTTCGCCCCACAGCGGCAAGGGTGCTCATGGTAGTGTTCGTAATCGTAGTAGTAGTCGTAACTCAGCTCCTCACCCGGGCGGATTTCGCGGATGGCCACGATCCAGACACGGCCGCACACGACCTGCGACTCGCAGTTGGGCTCGCAAGAATGATTGATGTAGCGCGCCGTGTTCCACCGCACACTGCCGTCGATGTCCACTTTGGTGTTCAGCTCGAAAATGTAAATGCACCCGTCGGCGCCGCGCTCGGCCCTTTCCTGGCGCGCCAACTCGCGACGCCACCCCTCGGCTTTGGTGATCCGCTCGCCGGTGTACTCGATGACCCGCGTCCCCTGGGGAATATCCTTCTTGGCAAACATCCCGCGGCCGTGGATTTGCGATCCCCGGACCGCAGCCCATTCGCTGCGGGTCGGCTGCGGTTTTTTCTTGGCGGCTTTTTTTGGCATGGTCGGACGGAGTTCCTAGCACAAGCGATCGCGCCGACCAAGCAGCATCAAAGACATCGTCACTGCCCCATGTCTCGCCCAAGATGACCGCAGGATGGATCACCATGATGTCATTGTCCTCGGGGCCGGAGCCGCGGGGCTGTTTTGTGCCCTAACCGCCGCGCAAAACGGACGCCGTGTTTTGGTCCTCGAGCACAGCGACCGGCCCGGCAAAAAAATCGCCATCTCCGGCGGCGGACGCTGCAATTTCACCAATCTGCGGGCTGGGCCGGACAACTACCTCTCATTCAACCCGGAATTTTGCCGCTCCGCGCTGGCCCGCTACACCCCGGCCGATTTTCTCGCCCTGGTCGAACGACATGGTATTCGCTGGCACGAGAAGAAGCTCGGGCAACTCTTTTGCAACACGAGCTCGCGGGAAATCATCGCGCTCCTGCTCGACGAATGCAGGCGGGCCGGGGCGGAAATCCGTTGCGGTACCCACGTCGGCGAGGTCGACAAACCCGACCGCTTCCGTCTGCGTACCGGCCCCACCACTCTGACCTGCGATGCGCTCGTGGTGGCCACCGGAGGGCTCTCCTTTCCCAAGCTCGGGGCAAGCGACCTCGGCTACCGCATGGCAAAACAATTCGGTCTGAAACTCACCGAAATCCGTCCGGGGCTCGTGCCCCTCGCCTTCGTGGACCAGGACAAAAGCCAACTCGGCCCGCTCAGCGGCGTCTCCCTGCCCGTCCGCGTCCGCCACAAGAAAGCGGTCTTCGAGGAAGCCATGCTGATCACCCATCGCGGACTGAGCGGACCCGCTGTCTTGCAAATCTCAAACTACTGGCGCGAAGGCGAAAGCCTGGCTTTCGATCTTCTGCCCACCGGCGATGATCTTCCCGCCGCAGGCCGGGGCACCGCACTGGCCCAGTTGTCGGCGGTGTGGCCCAAGCGGTTCGCCGAAGCGTGGTGCGCCCGTCATACCCCCGCCAAGCCCGTCTCACAGTGGACCGCCGCGGAACGGGTCCATGTGCAGGATCTTATTCACCATTGGCCGGTCGAATTTTCCGGCACCGAAGGCTATCCCAAAGCGGAAGTCACCCTCGGAGGCGTGGATACGCGCGAACTTTCCTCCAAAACCATGGAAGCCCGCGCCGTGCCGGGTCTTTTTTTTATCGGCGAAGTCGTCGACGTGACCGGCTGGCTCGGGGGCTACAATTTCCAGTGGGCTTGGGCCAGCGGGCACGCCGCCGGTCAGGCGGTTTGACCAAACTTTAGGCCGTAGATCTCACCCCAACGTCCTTTTACTTTTCGACTATTGATCGAGTGGTAGGGCTGGGCCTTTGCCTAGGGGCCATCTCGGCCGTGTCGGATCCCAGAAAATGTTCGCGGTTAGCCCGGAGGTCCGACCCAACCCAAGGGCCGAAGGAAAAAGTCCAAATGCGATGGGCCCTTACCTTAGTATCAGCGCTTTTCTTTTTCTTCGGCCGCGCGAAGGACTCCCAGCATCGAATTGGCCTGCCGGGCACCGGCCAGCCGGGTGGCGAGTTCCGCCGACCGGCGAGCCCGCTCCGGCTCCCTTTGCATGGCGTAGTGACGGGCAAGGCTCTCATAACCGCGGGCGTGATCCGGATCCCGGCCGATGCAGCGGAGATGAGCCGCCAGGGCTTCGGTGCGCAATTCGTCCACTCGAGACTGCAACTCCTCGACTTCCAGGGGATTCCCGCTGGTTTCCGCGACGGTTTCCGTGGCAAAGGCGGCCGTGTCCAAGGTCCGACCGAGTTCATACCAGGCAAAAACATCATTGGGACGCGCCTTCACCGCCCCGCGGTAAGAGTCGGCCGCCTCAAGCAGGCCGTTCATCGCTCCACGCGGATCCGACGTAGCAAGCGCGCCAGCTTTTTGCCGCGCGGCCAGACCTGATAGCCAGAGCAATCGGGGATGATGGGGGGAAGTAGCCAGTCCCCCTGCCGCGGACGCCGCCACAATATCCACCCTTAGGGGAACGAGCGCATTTTCCGCGGCCAGCACTTGGCGCTCGGCCGGGGCGTCGCGCCAGATCCAGAGCGCGAGGACAACCCCGGGTAGGAGGGGTAGGATCCCGAGGGGCTTCAACCATCGCGGTATCGGCCCCTCAAAATCAGCCGGTCCATGCCGCGCCGCCGCCAACCACCCTGCGCACAGTGCGGTCAGCATCGCCACGACTGGAAGATGCAGGCTGTAGTCGAAGACCACGTGCGTGCCGATGGCGGTGAAGGCAGCCAAGGA
>CAMBSX010000013.1 GCA_945870655.1 Chthoniobacter flavus
CTCGCCGCCATTTTTGGCCAGATCGGACCCCGGCTGATCACCGAACCTCAGCTCACCGACTGGGGCATGGTGGTATGGCAAACCCTGGCCGCCTTCGGCGTGGGGGTGGGAACGGCCATTCTGGTCAGCGGCATCCTGCCCGTCCTCGAGCACATCTTTGGCATCACCACGGACATATCGTGGCTCGAGTCGGCCGACTTAAACCATCCACTGCTCAAGCGGATGACCCTCGAGGCGCCGGGTACCTATCATCACAGCCTCGCCGTGGCCAATCTCGCCGAAGCCGGTGCCGAAGCCATCGGCGCCAATCCGACCATCTGCCGCGTCTGCGCCTATTTCCATGACATTGGGAAGATGGTGAAGCCGGAATACTTCACCGAAAACATGGCCGGCGGGGTCAATCCCCATGACGACCTCGCGCCCTCGATGAGCGCGCTTATCATCCTTTCCCATGTCAAAGAGGGCGTCGATCTCGGGCTGAAAAACAAGCTCAACGACCTGGTGATTGATGTTATCCGCGAACACCACGGCAACTCGTTGGTCCGATTTTTCCACGAGCGCGCCAAACGTCAGGCGGAGGACGCCCGTCTCGGCGGAAAAATCATGAACCTCCGGGCAGAGGATGTCCCAGCTGTGCAGGAGGAAAACTTCCGCTATCCCGGTCCGAACCCCCAGACCAAAGAGAGCGGCATCATTTGCCTGGCCGATGCGGTGGAAAGCGCCTCCCGCAGCCTCAAGCGACCGACTCCCCAGCGGGTGGAAGACCTGGTCGGCGAGGTGATCGAGCGCAAGATGGATGAAGGTCTGCTTGGGGAGTGTCCGCTCACTCTGGCCGATATCCGGAAATTGTCCGCCAGCTTCCGCTTCACCCTGCTCAACATGATGCACAGCCGCATCGCTTATACCGAGGACGAGGAGAAGCAGGACAAGGCCGCCGCCGTGGCGAAGGCGACGGCCTGAGGATCGCGGCGATTTGGCAAGAGAGTTCAACTTGCGGTTTTCAGTCCGTGCTCCGTTGACCGTATCGTTCCATGCGGAGCACTGATCACTCTCCCCTGTGTCCCTTCCAACCTTGGCATCGTTGTCGCTTGGTCTTAAGCAGGGATGGTGCTCCCGAGTCCCCTTTTCATTTGGTCCAACCGGCAGCGGGTTGTTTCCTCTGTGCTATTGTCGTTGCCCGCAGTGCGCACGATTGTCGCTGATGCTTGGCCTTTGATCCGCGAGGCTGAGCGCGGGGAGTCGGTCGTCGGGCAACTCGGAGAGATCGGCTTTGTTCTTGTCTCCGACGCGCGCATTGCCGCATTGCATCGGCAGTTCATGAATGACCCATCGCCGACCGATGTCATCACCTTCCCGCACGGTGAGATCGTGATCAGCGCCGAAACAGCCAAACGCGAAGCCCAGCAACGCGCTTTGTCCCTGCCCGAGGAAATTGCGCGCTACTCGGTGCATGGCCTGTTGCACCTCGCCGGATGGTCAGATACCACCCCCCGCGACGGCGCCGCCATGCGGGCAATTCAGGAGAAAATTTTGCGCCGCGCCCTGCGTGGATTGTGCTAACTTCGGCCATGCTCCAGCCCGTGCCCGCATCCGACCCCGCGGCGGAAATCACCGCATGGTGGCGCCTTGTCACATTGTGTCTGCCTTCCCACGAGGAATGCGGCGCCATCACTTTTGTCCCGGCGGGAGGCGAAACGCTCGAGGCCGATTGGGACCGCTGGGTCGCCGGGGTGTTTCTGCCCGTTTTGCATCCCTCCTTGGCCGCCCTTCAGTCGGCGGCTGTGCGGCAGGACGCGGTGGCGGTGCTGGCCGAGGACGCCGCCCTCGGGGCGGAACTGCCGGCAGACGTCTCGGGTGGGAGTCTGGCCGCGGGACGCCATCTGCTCACCGCTTTCCAGCCACCCCAAGGTGCAAGGCTGCTCGAGAGGCTTTCGGAGGCGGCTCGGCTCAACCCTTCGGCCGGTCATCTGGCCACCGTCTTTGCCGCCCGCGGGCAGGCATTTCATTTGCCCTTCCTGCAGGTTGCCGGGGCGCTCCTCCTCGCCGAGTGTCTTCTCGGCGCGGATGCGGCAGGGGTCACCTTGCCGGCCGCGCAGACCACAGGCCTGATGCAAAGCGCCCTCGATCGCGTGGCGGTCCTGCCGACCGTGCAGTTGCTCGCGGTATGAGTGGCACTGCTGTCATTACCAGGGTCGAAACGTGCGACCAGGATGCGGTGGACTCTCCTTGGAATGTCGTCGTGCATAATGATCCGGTGAATCTGATGTCCTATGTCACCATGGTTTTCCAACGTGTCTTGGGTTTCCCTCGGGACAAAGCGACCAAGCACATGCTCGAGGTGCATCACAAAGGCCGATCGCTCGTCTGGTCCGGCGAGCGCGAGCGCGCGGAGTCCATCGTCGAGCAACTGCATGGATATTTGCTCCTTGCCACGATCCAGCAGGCTGAACTCTGACCCATGCGTTTTCGCCGCGCCTCGACCGATTCGTGGGAACTCCGCGACGTTCATCCGCTCTTTGCTTCGCTTCTGTCCGAACTGCCAAAGGTAGCCGCCCGCCACCGGAAAGCGCAGGCCCGACTTTATCCGGACCCGGTCAGGGGTGCGGACCACGCGGAATTTCGGCGCGACTGGAAGGAGCACGTAAGGCCGGAGTTGGAGCGCCTGTTTGCCTCAAGCCGCGATATCGTGGCGCGAGATTTGTCCGCGCTCGTCGGCGCCGGCACCAAACTCGTCATCCCCAGCGGTCATCTTGAAGCCTGGCTCAACGCCCTCAACCAGGCGCGCTTGGTCATTGTCGAAGAAAGCAATTTCAGCGAAGCCGACCTGGATCATCGTGAACCTCCGGACCTTGCCACGCAGCGCGGCATGGCGCTGCTCAAAATGCATTTCTACGCCCACCTTCAGGAGTTGCTTGTCGAAGCGGCGGGATGAGCGCCCATGTCTGTCGCCCAAACCACCGAGGCAATTCTGCTTCGCCGGGCGCGCTTCGGTGAGTCGAGTTTCGTGCTCATTTGGTTGTCGCCCGACCACGGCAAAATCCGTTCCGCGGCCCGCGGCACGGCAAAACGCGAGAGCAAACTACGCGGAAGATTGGATCTTTTTTACCACGCCGAGATCCAGTTCGCCGCTGGCCGGAAGTCCGAAGTGAACACCCTGCGTGAGGTGAAACTGCTCCAGACGTGGGAGGGACTGCGCGGAAGTTATGCGCGCCTCCTTGCCGCTTCCTATTTCGCGGAATTGTGCGACCTGTTGTGCGAACCGTCCCACCCCGCCCCGGAGCTCTTCGACCTCTTGCGCCGGGCACTGGGCCATCTCTGCGACAAAGATCCGACGCGACGCTCTATCGAGTTTTTCGAGTCGGAAACCTGCCGGATGCTTGGCTTCGGGCACCAAGGGAATGCCTTGGGTGCAATCGAGGCCCATGCCGGCCGGATTCCGGCCAGCCGGCGGCGCTTTGACGGGGTATTCCTTTGATCGATTGGGTCATTGCCCCCGCTGCGCCGCCGTCCTAACTTACGGACATGGCGCCAGCCGCCTCCCCGAATTCACCCGAGTTTATCGAGCGGGACCATGCATCATTGTCACTTGAAGTGGCCGGAGACAAAGCCGCGTCGCGCGGTGACGACCGCGAAGCTCTTTCCTGCTGGGCCGAATCCCTAGGCATTCTCACCGACCGCGCCAAGTCGGCCGATGCGGCGCGCGTGGCTTCGAAAATGGCCATGACCGAGGAGAACTTGGGCGACGCGCAGGATGCCTGTGCTCACTACGCCCAGGCCGCCGATCTATACCGGTTGGCCGGCGAAAAACCCCGTGTGCCGATGTGCTTGAACAATCTCGCCATGCTGCAAAAGCTTTCCGGAGACTTGGAGGAAGCCGCTGTCCTTCTTTCTCGCGCCCTCGACGAGGCCTCTCTTTGTCACGGAAGCTTGCATGAGGAAACCGCTCTCATTGCCACCAACCTCGGCGCGGTGCTCTGCCAAAGCGGCGATCTGCTCGGTGCCGAGCAATGCCACATGCAGGCTCTCGGGATCAGGGAACAACTCTTCGGGCCGACCCATCCCGAGGTCGGCCTGAGTCTCGGCCATCTCGGAGTGCTTCACCAGTTGCGGGGCGATCACGACGGGGCCCTCCGTTTTTACTCCTCCGCCCTGGCCATTCTTGACGAGTTCCCGCGACTGCACGAAGCCGAACGAGCCATTCTCCGCGAAAACATGGCCGGTCTTTGCGCAACCGTCTCCACCTCTGGGTCGAAGCAGGTGATCAACGGCCCGGGGCACGGAGGAGCAGGGTGACCCATTTGCCGCGGCGGTTGGCGGCTTCAAGTTGAAGGCCCCGGGCGGTGAAAGTGGCCAAAGTTTCCTGTTCCAAGCTGCTCAGGATGCCGGAGAGAATAAGGTAGGCCTCCGGTTTCAGGGTGGCGACGATTTGCGGGGCGGCGGCGCAAAGGATTTCGCTGAAGACATTGGCCATGACCAACGGATAGCGGCGGGTCGGCCGCCATTTGAGGAGATCGCGACGGGTCAGGGTAATGCGGGTGCAGCGGTTACGGTGGAGGTTGGCGCGGGCGGCGGGGAGGGCGCGCGAATCGTAGTCGAAAGCATCGACGCGCGTGGCACCGAATTTTTCGGCGGCAATGGCCAAAATGCCGGAGCCGGTGCCGATATCCAAGGCGGTCCACCCCGGTTCCTGACAGGCCGCTGCACGGCGGAGCAGGCGCAGGCAGGACGCGGTGGTGGCATGTTCGCCGGTCCCGAAAGCCATGGCCCCGGCGATGCGAAGGAGGATGCGGGGTTTGGGGCGAGTGACCGGCCAGCGTCCATGGGCGTCAATCACCGCGAGATCGGCTGCGAATTGCAGCGTCCGCCTCGGGGCGTTGGCGCGGCGGGCGATTTTCGCAGCATCGATGGTTTCGATTTTACCGCCGAATTCCCGCTCGAGATGCCGCAGGGTGGCGTCAGTGGTATATGCTTCCAAGCGGACCATTCTTCCGCCCGGGCGGGCGAGGCTGACCAAGCCGGTCCCGAGGAAAGAGAGTCGTTCGCGCCACGCGTCTTCATGGTGGGCGGAGGCATGACGCACCCATCGCCGGACGTGGCGCGGGGCCGGTTTGGAGGTCATGGCATCACGCTGGATTTATTTGCTTCGCGGCACAAGTCCGGGGCGTTTATGGTCTGCCCATCATGATGAAATCATACGCGCAGTGGATCGCCGGGTCCGGAGGAGAGTGTCTCAAAGATGTTGGCCTGCTTGTCCTGCGGGTCTGGCTGGGACTGTCCATGCTTCTCTTGCATGGCTGGGGAAAAGTCGCGAGCCACGCGGAGAACTCGGGCGGGTTCCCCGATCCACTGGGAGTGGGCAACGCGATGAGTTTGAACCTGGTCATTTTTTCCGAGGTCTTCTGCGCTGTCTTGCTCGTGGCGGGTTTGGCCGCGCGGTTCGCTTTGGTGCCCCTCATTGTCACCATGGCGGTGGCTTTTTTCCTCATTCATGGCGGGCGTCTGGTCGGCGACGGCAATGGTGAAATGGCTTTCCTCTACCTCGCCGGCTTTGTCGCCCTCTTGATCGCGGGTCCGGGTCGCTATTCTTTCGACCACTACATCTTGCGCGCTTTTCGCGGGTAGGATCGGCCGGCGGCCCGCTAGGATATCCGGCTTATGCACGAGTTTTCTTATCGCGACGGGGTGCTCTGTTGTGAAGGGGTGGCATTGACGGACTTGGCCGCGGAGCACGGGACTCCGCTCTATGTCTACAGCGCGAAGACGATCCGCGACCATTACCGCCGGTTGGACGAGGCCTTGTCGGGGGTCGATCACCGCGTGTGCTTTGCCATGAAGGCGAACTCAAATCTTGCGGTGCTCAATTTGCTCGCCCGCGAGGGGGCGGGGTTCGACATCGTCTCGGGCGGGGAACTCTTCCGCGTCCTCCAATCCGGCGGCCGGGCGGACTCCTGCACTTTTGCCGGGGTGGGCAAGACGCGGGAGGAAATCGAATATGCGCTGAAGGAAGGCGTTTATTCCTTCAATGTGGAGTCGGAGCCGGAGTTGGAGTTCATCAACGAGGTGGCGGGGGCCTTGGGCAAAAAAGCGCCCGTGGCCTTGCGGGTCAATCCGGACGTCGATGCCCAAACCCACAAATACATTTCCACCGGCAAGAGCCACAACAAGTTCGGCATCGGGATCGACCGTATTCTCGGGGTTTATGCCCAGGCGGCAAAGTTGCCGCATTTGCAGATCCGCGGGATCCAGACGCACATCGGGTCCCAGATTCTCGAAACAACACCCTTCGTCGAAGCACTGGGCAAGCTCGCGCCGATGGTCGAGGAGTTGAAAAGATCTTACGGCATTGAATTCTTCAGCATCGGCGGCGGAGTGGGGATCGTCTACCACGGCACGCTGGAAAGCGGGGCGCCCGACTGGTGGGTTCGGCCCGACGCAGACGGCGGGAAGCGGATCGGATTCGACGACTATGCCCGGGCGGTCGTCCCTTTGCTCAAACCGCTCGGGTTGAAAATTCTGCTCGAACCGGGCCGCAGTCTGGTCGGCAACGCGGGAGCGCTGTTGGCCAGCGTGCTTTATGTGAAGAAAACACCGGCGAAAAATTTTGTCATTACCGACGCGGGGATGAACGATTTGATTCGCCCTGCTTTGTACGAGGGCCACCACGAGATTGTTCCTCTCCAAGAACCGCCGGCCGGAGCTCCGCACGGGCCGGTCGATGTGGTCGGTCCGGTCTGCGAAAGCGGTGATTTTTTCGCACAGGATCGCGAATTACCCGAAGTGCACGCCGGGGAAAAAATCGCGCTGCTCAGCGCGGGAGCGTATGGATTTGTCATGGCGTCGAACTACAACTCACGGCGTTTACCGGCCGAGATTTTGGTCGACGGGGGCCACGCGGAAGTGGTCCGGCCACGGCAATCGTGGAACGACCTGGTGGCCGGGGAACGGGTGCCGGTAAAGTAGAACGGAGGCCGGCATGGACGGCCACTTGAGTTCGCCGGAGTGAAACGGTGCGCCTGGGGGCGCGCCACGATCAACGCTGGGCCGTGGTTCGGGCCGGGGGCAGATCGAGGGGTCGTCCGACGAAAATGCCGGCGTGTTTTCCGAACTTGTTGAGGTAGTCGCTCAATCGGTCATCGAGGACGACCTCACGGTGGTTTTTCGAAGCATGAAGGAAGCGCAGAATTCCGTTTTTGTCCCGTGAGGCGATGCCGACGTGGGAGGTGTAGGTCTCGTGCCAAGTGGTGACGATACAAATGATGTCGCCGTTGCGCAGTTGCGACTCGATACGGGGCACCTGGGCCTTCGGAACGTAGGTGATGCCCCGGCGGGAGAGTTCGTTTTCCACCCGGATGAATTCCGGGACCATGGAGGGATCGGCCCTCAGTTGGCGGTAAAGATGCGGCTTTTTCCCCATGTAAGCCATGCGCCGGTGGAGTTTTTTGCCACCGAGCGAGGGCGTGATGTCTTTGACCAATCCGCGACGTTCGTTGTCTTGGATCCAGTCCTCTAGATGGTGCAGCCGTGAATCGAACCGTCCGGTGCAGCGGCCTCCACGGTAGCGGTCCATTTCGATGAGGCGCAGCATTTCTTGCGGCGAGTAGGGCGGAGAGTGCAGGGCGACAAGGCGCCCCATGGCGAGAGCGATTTCGAAAAGTGTCCAGCAGTCCATACCCTTCATGTTGACCGACGGGGACTCGATCACATCGTGCAATTCCAGCGTGTAGTTCACGTAGGGTGTCCCGCGCAAGGCGAGGGCGAATTTGTTCACCCGCTCCCCGAGCGGCAGCTTGGCCCAGCCGGCGCGGTAACCCCGCTCCATGACCTGTTGGAATTTCTCCGGCCCGACGAAGGTCCGCTCCGGAGGCAATCCGGCGGAAGCCGGGCGGGCCAAGGCAAGCAACAAACCGAGCAAAAGAAAAATAGCGCGCATCGCGGCGGAAGCTAACACAGGAGGAGGCAACGCGCCAACCGGGTCTCACCGCACACTTCTTATTAGTAATTATTCTTGAAACAATTTGCTTTTGGCCCTAGGTTGGAGGATCCGATGGCCACCAAGGCTGCCAGTCCCGAAAAACAACTCAAACGCTACGAGGAATCGATTGCGCAGGACGGCCTGCGTCTGACCCGCCAGCGCAAGCATGTTTACGGGGCGCTGCTCCAACGGCAGGACCACCCGACGGCAATGGAAGTCTTCCTCCGGGCCAAACCCGAGATGGAATCGCTCTCGCTGGCCACGGTCTACAATGTCCTCGAGACGCTGGCCGAGCGCGGTTTGGTCCGCAAGGTGCATCTGGACAGCGGGTCCACGCGTTATTGCGCAAACAATGCCAAACACGGGCATTTTACCTGCACCGCCTGTGGCGCGGTCATGGACGTCCCGCTCCTGCCCGGCGCCGAATTGGAAAAGTTGCATCATCTGCCCCGTGGCTACACCGTGACGCAGCAGGAAGTTTCCCTGCACGGCCTCTGCGCGGCCTGCCGGAAAAACCACCCTTAGCTTTATGAAACACCTCAAAATCGACAATCTGCACGTCAGCATCGGCGACCGAGAAATTCTCCGCGGCCTGAGCCTTGATTTGCCGACCGGTCAAGTGCACGCCATTATGGGCCCGAACGGTTCAGGTAAGAGCACCCTGGCCAAAGTCATCGCCGGCCATCCCGACTACACGGTGACTTCCGGTGATATCCTCTTCGACGGCGAGAGCATTCTCGCCATGGAGCCCGACGCGCGGGCCCGCAAGGGCATTTTCCTCGCCTTCCAATATCCGAGTGAAATTCCCGGGGTGACCATCGCCAACTTCCTCCGTGCCGCCCTGCAGGCCCGTTTGCCCGATGGCGAGGAACTCGAGGCAACCGAGTATTACGCCAAACTTTACGAGAAGATGGACCTCCTTGAGATGCCGCGGACTTTCACCTCGCGCGCGGTCAACGAGGGCTTCTCCGGCGGCGAAAAAAAGCGCTGCGAGATCCTGCAAATGGCCATGCTGCGACCGACGTTCGCCCTGCTCGACGAAACCGATTCCGGCCTGGACATCGACGCACTGAAGATTGTCTCGCACGGGGTCAATTCCCTCCGCGGCCCGGAGACCGGCATGCTCGTCATCACCCACTACCAGCGCCTGCTCAACTACATCGTGCCCGATTATGTCCATGTCATGGTCAACGGACGCATTGTCGAAAGCGGCACGAAAGAACTTGCCCTCAAACTGGAGGCGGAAGGCTATGACTGGGCAACCGAGCCCGAAGCCGAGGCGGTCGGAGCCTGAAACCCAAGAAGAACAACACCATGAGCGACACCCAAACCCAACTGGACATCGACCGCGAGAAGGGGAACTTCCGCTACGATGTTGACTACGAATTCGACGCCGGAACCGGGCTGAACGAAAAGACGATCGACTACATTTGCGACGTCAAAGGCGAACCTGACTGGATCCGTAAGTTCCGCAAGGACGCGCTGAAAAAGTTCCTCGAGAAACCCATGCCCACCCATTGGGCCTCGCATGATCTCGAGAACATCATTTTCGACAAGATCCGCTACTACCTTTCGCAGGGAGGGCAAAAGCCGAAAAAGACCTGGGATGAAGTGCCGGAAGACGTGAAAAGGACCTTCGAGCGGCTCGGCATACCTGAGCAGGAGCGCAAGTTCCTCGCTGGCGTGGAGGCCCAATTCGACAGCGAAGCGGCTTACTCAAACATCAAGGAAGCAGTCGGAAAACAGGGGGTCATTTTTATGGGTAGTACGGACGCTCTCAAAGAGCATCCGGAAATTTTCCGCAAGTGGTTCGGCAAAGTGATCCCCACGGGTGACAACAAATTCAGTGCGCTGAACAGCGCCGCCTTCAGCGGCGGGTCGTTCATCTATGTACCGCCCGGGGTGAAAGTCTCGCATCCGCTCCAGGCTTATTTCCGCATCAACGCGGAAAACTTCGGACAATTCGAACGCACCCTGATCATCGCCGACGAGGGCGCCGAGGTGACTTACATGGAGGGTTGTACCGCCCCGAAATTCGACACCGCCACGCTGCACAGCGCGGTGGTCGAACTCGTCGCGCTCAAGGGGGCGAAAATCCAATACATCACCGTGCAAAACTGGTCGAACAATGTGTTCAACCTGGTGACCAAGCGCGGCCTCGCCATGGAGGACGCCGAAGTCAAATGGATCGACTGCAACATCGGTTCTCGCCTGACCATGAAATATCCGGGCGTAGTCATGAAGGGACGCCGGGCCCGTGGCGAAGTGATTTCCATCGCGTTGGCCGGCGACGGCCAGCACCAGGATACCGGCGCGAAAATGGTCCACGCGGCCGACGAAACCACGAGCAACATCGTGTCGAAGTCGATCAGTGTAGGTACCGGACGCGCCACCTACCGCGGACTGGTCAATATTCCGCGCCACCTCAAAGGCTGCAAAAATAATACCGAGTGTGACGCGCTGCTCATCAACACAAGCAGCCGCACGGACACCTATCCGGCCATCACGGTGCGGGGGACGGGCAATGCCTGCCAACATGAGGCCAGTGTCAGCCAAGTCAGCTCGGAGCAGATCTTCTACATGCAACAGCGGGGACTGACCGAGGCGCAAGCGATGAGCTTGAGTGTCAACGGATTCGTCAACGACCTCGTTCGCCAATTCCCCATGGAGTACAGTGTCGAATTGAAACGCCTCATCGATCTCGAGATGGAAGGCTCGGTTGGCTGATCAAGTCGGAGCACTAATCGTGATTATGGCATCTGCATCCGTTTCCGGCGTCCCCTTGATGGAGGGCGCCCTTGTCGAGGGCCAGTGGCCCGAATGGTTCGTCGCCTCGCGTCAGCGTGGCTGGACGGACTTTCAACAACTCCCCGCGCCTGTGCCGAAGGACGAAAAGTGGCGTTTCTCCAACGTCAAAGCCCTCGACCTGGACACGTTTCGCTATCCGGTTGCGGTGGCCGATGCCGCTGCGCTGGTCGGCCGCTCGACCGGGCTCGGTGAGTCCGCCGCCCGTTTCGTCTTCGGGAACAACCGTTTGCTTGCCGCCACCGCGCCGGCTGCGGAGCTGCTCAAGGCCGGGCTCGTCGTCATGAGCCTTGAAGAGGCCGCGAGCCAACACACCGATCTGGTGGAAAAACATTTCATGGCGCAGGAGGTTAAGCTCGGCTCGGCCAAATATGCCGCCTTGCACCGCTCCGGTCCGGTCAACGGGGTATTCGTCCGTGTCCCGGAAAATCTCGAGGTCGCGCAGCCGATCGAAATTTTTCACTGGGTCGAGGGTGAAAATTCCGCTGTCTTCCCGCACACCCTCGTGGTCTGCGAGCGTCACAGCAAAGCGACCGTCGTCGATTGTTTCCGCAGTTCCGACGATGAGCCTGCTTTCGCCTGCGGGGTCAACGACCTCGTGGTCGAGGAAGGCGCCAAGCTCAACTACGTGGCGGTGCAGCAATGGAGCCTCGCCACCACCGCGTTTCATCTCAACTCAACCACGGTCGGACGCGATGCCGCCTGTCTCGGTATGCAGGTCAACCTAGGGGGCAAGTTCGTGCGCGGCGAGAGCTACAGCCGCATGGTTGCGGAAGGCGCTCGCAGCGACATGCTTTCGGTCAACATTGCCGGCGGCGAGCAGATGATTGATCAGCGCACCTTTCAAGACCATGCCAAGCCCCGCGCGACGAGCGATTTGCTCTACCAGAACGCCCTGACCGGCAAAGGGCGGACCGTGTTCAGCGGGGTGATTCGGGTCGAGCCCGGTGCTCACAAGACCGACGCCTACCAAAAGGTCCGCAATATCGTCCTGAGCGACGATGCCGAGGCCAACAGTATGCCCGGCCTGGAGATCGAGGCAGATGACGTTCGCTGCACCCACGGCGCGACGACATCGCAGGTCGATGACCGTGAACTCTTCTATTTGCTGGCCCGCGGCATACATCCGGAGGCGGCACAGCAACTCTTGGTCATGGGCTTTTTCAACACCGTGCTGGACCGCTTGCCCGACGCCCGGTTGCGCGGGCCCCTCGAGGGCTTGGTGGCAGCACGCCTGAGGGCGGCGCTCCGAGCTTAGAGTTGCTCGGGGTGGTTGAGTAACTCGGCGATGCGGGTCAGGAGGCGACCGGCGGCGCCACCGTCGAGGACGCGGTGGTCGAAGCTCAGGGTGAAGCAGGCGTTGGTCACGGGGAGGAATTGCTGCTTCTCCTTGTCCCATTTCGGCTCGATGCGTCCGGCGCCAAGGCCGAGGAGGACGGTTTGTTCGGGGAGCGGGATCGGGGTGGCGAGGGTCAGGCCGAAGGTGCCGTAGTTTGTCACCGTTGAAATGCATTGACCCATGTCTTTGGGACTGAGGCGGCGCTGGCGGGCAAGTTCGACCAGCCGGGCATAGATCGGCATGAGTTCTTTGAGACTGTGTTTGTCGGCACTTCGGATCACGGGCACAAGCACGCCATCTTCGGCCTCGACGGCAAAACCGATATCGATCGACCCGGGGTGGATGACTTGGTTGCCGATGAGGCGGCCGGCGGGCGCGCTGTTCTCGGACAAAGCAATGGCCAAGGCCCGCAGCGCGTAAAGCGAGACGCCCGCTTTTTCGGACGAGGCTTTGCGGTGGGCGAGCATTTTGTCGAGTTCGACGGGCAGGACAACGGTGGCCAGCGGACGCGTCCAACTGCGGCGCATGGCATCGGCCACCGCCACGCGCATGGAGGAGGCCTCGGTGACTTTTAGCTGGTCGAGGTTCTCCATGAAGCGTTCGAAATCCTCGATGGTGACACGGCCTCCCGCTCCACTGCCGGCCACGCCGGCGAGGTCGGCGGCGCTGAGGCCCAGTTCGGTCATGCGCGCCTTCATGCGGGGCGAAAGAAAAGCCGCGCCTCCGGCGTGGGCCGGGACGGGAAGTCCTTTGATCGTCGGCTCCGGTTTGTCCGACTGTTTGATCTCGGGCTTTGCCACGCGTTGTTTCTTCGGTTTTTCCGGGGCGCCGGCCGGCATGGAGCCGGTGGGTTGATTCTGGGATCCGTTTTCTTCCGGTTCGAGATAGCCCATGCGTTCGGCGTCCGCATCGGAGACTTCAAGGTATCCAAGCGTTGCGCCGACCGCATAGCTCTCGCCTTCCACCGCCCGGAGTTCGACGAGTTTGCCGTGGCAAGGCGCGACGACGCCCATGACTGCTTTGTTCGTCTCGACCTCCATGACGTCGCTATCGCCGGCAACGTCGCTGCCGGGTCGGGCAATGAGGCGGACAATGGTCGCCTCGGCGATAGATTCACCAAGTTGCGGCATGAGGAGAGGAATGCGGGCCATAAAATTTATTGGGTGAGAAGTTGACGGAGGCGCGCAGCAATGACGCTGGCGGTCGGTCGGTGGGCGGCCCACAGATCGGGATGGTAGGGAACGGGGGTATCCCTCGCGTTGAGACGCATGGGTGCGGCATCAAGGAGACCGAAGCCCTCCGTGGCCACGCGGGAGATGACCTCGGCATTCACACCACCCCAGGGCCACGCTTCGCCGACGACGAGAAGCCGCCCGGTGCGCGCCACCGAGGCGAGAATGGTATCGGTGTCGAGAGGTTTGACCGTGCGGAGGTCGATCACTTCAATTTGCCAACCTTCCTCGACAAGATCCTCGGCGGCTTGGAGGGATTCGTGGAGCATGGCGCTGTAGGTCACCACCGTGGCGTCGCGTCCGGCCCTCGCGATGCGCGCTTTGCCCACGGGTTGCGCGGTGTCGGGAAGCTTGTCAGCCTTAAGATGATAATAGAGCAGCTTGTGCTCGCAAAAGATGACGGGGTCGTCGATCGACACGGCCTCGAGCATCATGCTGTAAGCGTCCTCCACCGTCGCGGGGGTCATGACGACGAGTCCGGGATAATGTGCGTAGACGGCTTCCATGCTCTGGCTGTGGAACGGACCGGCGCCGAGCGTTCCCCCGCTGGGGAGGCGCACCACAATGGGGCAGGGGATGTCAGTCCGGTAATAGAGGGTGGCAGCCTGATTGACGATCTGGTTGAAGCCCACGGTGGAAAAGTCGGCAAATTGCATTTCGACAATGGGACGGGCGCCTTCGATGGCTGCTCCGACCGCAAGCCCGACGATGGCGTCCTCGCTCAGCGGCGCATCCATGACTCTTCCGGGAAATTCGGCGGCCAGGTTTTTCGTCGCTTTGAAGGCACCGCCGAATGACCCCACGTCCTGCCCGTAAATAAAGACGCGCGGGTCATCGGCCAACGCTTTCTCCTGCGCGGCACGGATGGCTTCGAGGTAGGTGACGCTCATTCGTCCTCCAAATCGTGATGACCATCGGCCAAACGCTCGGTCGAGATGGCTTGCCAGTCTTCCTCGGCCGGGTCCGGGCCTTTTTCCCGCTGGGCGATATTCAAGGCGTCCTCGACTTCGGCTTGGGCCTCCTTGGTCCAGACGGCAATATCGTCTGCAGTGGCAACGTCTGATTCGATGAGTTGCGTCGCGCCGACCTCAAGACAGTCGCGCCCGACATTGGCCTGGCGCAGCGCCGCATCCACGTAGCCCGCGTCATCGTGTTCCCCATGGCCGACAAGGCGCAACAGGGTGGCGACGACCATTTGCGGTCCGCGCCCCTCCCGCGCGGCTTGAACGGCGAGTTGGAGGGTTTCCAGAGAAGCAAAGGGATCGGTTCCGTCGCACTTGAAACCGGCGATGCCGTACCCGGCCGCTTTATCGAGCAGGTCGGCACAAGCGAATTGGCGGCTGTTTGGCGTGGAATAGGCGTATTGGTTGTTGGCAATGACGACGACAAGCGGAAGGCGCTCGACGGCGGCGAGGTTGACACCTTCATGAAAAGCTCCCGTGGAAGTGCCCCCGTCACCGATCGAAGTGACTCCGACCACGCCGGTCTCACCGCGGAGACGGCGGGCATAAAGGCCGCCGGCGACCACGGGCACGAGGGCGCCGAGGTGGCTGATCATGGCATAGTAGCCCTCGCGGGGACGGCCGCGATGGATGTTACCATCGCGTCCGCGCATGGGCCCCTTGGCCGATCCGAGATACGTGCGGAAGGTGTCGAGCACGGTGTCCCCGAAGGCGAGGCGTCCGGCCTGGTCGCGGATGAGCGGACCGAAGATGTCGCCTTTTTTGAGGAAGATGGATGATGCGGTGCTAAGGGCTTCCTGGCCTTTGCCGAGGAAGACACCACCTTTGATCATGCCGGCACGATAAAGGCTGGCGAGCTTGTCCTCGGTCGCGCGGGCCAGAAGCATGACGCGGTAGGCGCGCACCAAAAGCGCCGGATCGAGGTCATTGCACGCTACCGTCTTTTCCTTGGCTGCCGTGACCATCTGAAGTAAGAGATTATCGCCCCGGGTGCCCGTGCTGCAAAGGGAAAACAGCGGGACCTGCTTCTTCCTTTTGGCTCGCGGTGGGGTTTTTAACGGAGAAAATCCGCATCGTGCCCCGGTTGCGAACCCTCATTGTCGGAATTCCGCTCTTGCTGGCGGCGGTCACGGCTTTGGCGCTTTGGACGGTTTCGCGGGTCACGGTGGACAAAAAGAACGAGATGTATATCGGCAGTATCGGAGAACCGGGCACGCTCAATCCCGTCCAAGCGGCCGATTCGGCATCCGGCTCGGTCACCGGGGTGATCTTCAACGGTCTGCTCAAGTACAATGCCGGACTGGAAATTGTCGGCGACCTCGCGGCCGAGTGGGACCTAAGTCAACGCAGCACCTTTTTTTTCGACTCTGCTGAAGAAGCCATCCTCGCGGCAGCCAACTTGGAGGCGGGGGTCATGGACCGGGAAGAGCTGCATCTCAGGCGCTACGCGGTGGAGGGAAACCGGCTGGAGCTGGAACTCTCGCTGCCGGGAGTGGACGATTCGGAAAAGTTGGCTACCAAATTCGGGGTCACCCCGCTGACCGTGCGGACCCTTTCGGTCATGGCGCCGAAACCATTGAGCGATGCGCTCACGCTTTTTGCAGCAAAGGAAAGCACGGCGCGCGTCGTGCGCGTTTGGAGCAATGGCAATCTGGGCGAACTCGTTTTTCTTGGTGACGATGAGGCGACCCGCGAGCGTTTGCGGGTCTGGCTGGCCGAGCGGTTCGGGGAAGAGGGACTGCGCATCGAGCCGGTGCAAGGCCCCGGATTTTTGGCCGAACCGGTGGTGGTATTCCGCTTGCATGATGATGTTCGCTGGCACGACGGTGCGCCGTTCACCTCGCGGGACGTGAAGTTCACCTATGAGGCGATCATGGACGACCGTGTGGCCTCGCCCCGCAAGCCGGATTACGAGTTGGTGCTCTCCGTAGAAACCCCCGATGCGCGCAGGGTGCGGGTCGTTTACCGCCGACCTTTTTCGCCCGCTTTGGAGAGTTGGATGATGAGCGTGTTGCCGGCTCATTTGCTGGCCGGCGTGCCCCCTGATCAGTGGCCGCTGACCTTCAACCGCAAGCCGGTCGGAACCGGTCCATTCAAGTTTGCCGAATGGAAAACAAACCAGTTTGTGCGTGTGGCGCGCAACGAAGATTACTTCAAGGGGCTCCCCCATCTGGACGGCATCGTCTTCCGCACCCTGCCTGATCCGCTGACCCTGCGCCTAGCTTTCGAGACGCGGCAGGTCGATTTCTGGTCGGCGGATCCCTGGGCGGTAGGGAGCTTCCGCGCGGACGAGCGTTTCACTCTCTTTACCTCGCCGAGCAACTCCTACAACTATGTCGGCTGGAACCTGCGGCGCCCCATGTTCCAAGATTTGCGCGTCCGCCGGGCCCTGGCCCACGCGGTCAATATCGACCAGATGATCCGTTACATCCTTTACGGATACGGCACGCAGAGCACGGGGATCTTCACCCCCGAAATGTGGTTTTTCAACCCGCGGGTCCGGCCGCTCGCTTACGATCCGGAGTCAGCGAGGCAGTTGCTCGACGAAGCGGGCTGGGTTCCGGGCAAAGACGGGATCCGTGTCAAAGACGGCCAGCGCTTCGCTTTCACCCTTATCACGAACAACGGGAATGTTATCCGCAGCGACATCGCGACACTCGTGCAGGAAAACCTTCGGGCGGTCGGCATCGAAGTCACGGTCGAGATGTACGAGTGGGCGGTCTTTCTCAAGCGTTTCGTCAACCAGGGGGAATTCGACGCCGTGGTGCTCGGCTGGGCGCTGGGGCAGGGTTTTGATCAGTTTCAGATCTGGCACTCGTCCCAAGCCGAGCCGGAGCGGCTCAACATGGTTGGCTACCAGAGCAAAGAAGCCGACCGCCTGCTTGAGTCGGTGCGGGAGGAATTCGACCGCGATGAAATCATCCGCCAGTGCGGCGAATTGCAGCAGTTGATTTACGACGACCAGCCGTATTTGTTCCTTTTTGTGCCCGAGGGAACCTCCGTCATGTGGAAGGATGCTTTCCGCGTGAAGCGGCCCGGGCCGGATGGCACCTGGATCGACGAACCGGTGAAGATGACCAAAGCGGGGTGGAGTCACTATCTTGAATGGTTCTATCGTCCGGAATACGCCACGGAGGCCAGCGAGTAAGCAATGACCGTCTTCATCATCCGCCGTCTCCTCGCGTCTATCGTGCTGTTGTTCTTTATCAGCCTGATTTCGTTTTTCATCATCACGCTGACGCCGGGAAGTCCCTATCCTTGGGGGGAGTTGAATCCCAAGGTTTCGGAAGATGTGAAGCGCGTCTTCCGCGAGAAATTCCACCTCGATAAGCCCCTGCACGAACAATACGGGTTCATCATGCGCGACCTCTTCACCGGAGAGTTGCGCAGCATTAAGGACGAGCGGCCGGTCCTGGCGAAGATTGCCGAGCGTCTACCCGCTACCCTCGCGCTCAATCTCGGAGCGCTGGCGCTGTCTTTGAGTTTCGGCCTATTGCTCGGCGTTTACGGGGCGCGGCATGCGGGGCGACCCCCGGATGTGATCACGAGCATTCTGGCCTTTGTCTTCATCGCGTTGCCGGGTTTTTGGGTCTCCTATTTGCTGGCCATTGGCCTGGTCAACTACGGAGCGGTACCCATCCTTGGAACGCACACCATCGGCGTCACTTTCAGTAATGGCCTAGAGGCCTTTCTCGACCGCTGGTGGCACGTCATGCTGCCAGCCTCGATCCTCGCGATCGGCGGCGTTGCCGTGCAGTCGCGCTTCATCCGGGCGAGTATGATTGAGACTTTGCGCGAGGATTACATCCGCACGGCACGGGCCAAGGGACTCGACGAGAACGCGGTGTTTTATCGGCATGCCCTGCGCAATTCGGTGCGCCCACTCATCACCGGCATCGGAATGCTCCTGCCCGCGCTGATCGGCGGTGCGGTCATCATCGAAAACATTTTCGCCTACCCCGGGATGGGGCGCTTGGGCTACGAGGCGGTGCTGGAACGTGATTACCCGACGCTCGTCGCACTGAACTTTGTCACCGCGGCGCTCGTACTGTTCGGCAACCTGCTGGCCGACGTGCTTTACGCGGTGGTCGATCCGAGGGTGCGATTAGAATGATCACGACGACACCAGAACCTCTCGAGGTCGCCGCTAGTCCGATGGAGCGGTCCCTGCGCCGTTTTCGCGCGAATAAAATCGGACTCTGCGCCCTCGGCATGGTCGGCCTGCTGGCCGTCAGTGCCGTGGCCTTCTTCGTGCTTGATGTCCTTGGTATTCCTTGGCCAATGGACCCCGATGCGACCGATCTCGAACGGAAACTCCTTCCGCCGAATCCGGTCAACTGGCTCGGCACGGACAATCTCGGACGCGATGTCTTCAGCCGTTTGCTCAACGGCGCCTACATTTCCCTGACGGTCGGATTTGTTGCGGTGTTCGTCTCGCTCTCTATCGGGGTGACGGTCGGTGCGGTGGCTGGCTATTTCGGCAAGTGGGTGGACAACCTCATCATGCGCATGGTCGATGCGGTCATGTGCTTCCCGACATTTTTCCTCATTCTCACCGCTGTGGCGCTGGTCGGTCCGAGCATTTTTAACATCATCATCGTGATCGGCTTGGTCAGCTGGACGGGCACGGCGCGTCTGGTCCGTGCGGAATTCCTCACCTTGCGCGAGTCCGCTTATGTCCAGGCCGCGCGTGCGCTCGGGCAGCGCGGTCCGAAAATCATTTTCCGTCACATGCTCCCCAATGCGGCGGCCCCGATTCTGGTCACGGCCGTACTCGGTGTGCCGGAGGCGATTCTGGCCGAGGCCGGCTTGAGCTTCCTCGGTTTCGGGGTGCAACCGCCCCAGGCCACGTGGGGCAACATTATCGCCGACGGCAAGACCTACATTCTCGATGCTTGGTGGCTGATCTTGTTCCCCGGGCTTGCCATTCTCATCGCGGCACTGTCGTTTTACCTGACGGGGGACGCGCTGCGGCAGGCGGTGGAAACCCGGTCCGAAAGACAATGAGCAAACCCATCCTTCAAGTCAGCAACCTCTGCATCGATTTCGTCCTCGAGGATCGAACCATCGAGGCGGTGAAGGACGCTTCCTTCGAGTTGGCTGCGGGCGAGACCTTGGCCATCGTGGGCGAGAGCGGTAGCGGCAAAAGTGTGACCGCACTGGCCCTCACGAGACTTCTGCCGGTGCCTCCGGCGGAGATCAAAGGCGGGGAAATACGGTTCGACGGCGAGAGTGTCATGACGATGGACGCGGCCCGCCTGCGCAAGCTGCGCGGTGGCAAGATCGCCTACATCTTCCAGGAGCCAAGCACGTCGCTTAACCCGGTTTATACGGTCCGCAGCCAAATTGGGGAGGCCATCCGATTGCACCGTAGCGACGTCGCGGACGTCGACGCCGAGATCGTCCGCTGGTTGGAGGCGGTAGGCATCATTGATCCAGCGGTCCGCATGCATGATTATCCGCACCAATTGAGTGGCGGGATGCAGCAGCGCGTCATGATCGCCATGGCGCTGGCCTGCCAGCCGGATGTGTTGGTCGCGGACGAGCCGACCACCGCACTGGACGTGACCATCCAAGCCCAGATCATGGAATTGCTCGGATCGCTGAAGGAGCGCTTCGGCATGGCCGTGATCCTCATCACGCATAACTTCGGGATCGTCTCGGGATTCGCTTCGCGGGTGCTTGTCATGTATCGCGGGCGCATCGTCGAGCAGGGACCGACGGAGGAAATCCTGCGGCATCCGCAGCACGCCTACACCCGCGCCTTGATCGACTGCATCCCGCAGTTGGGCTCGAAGGAAAAACGGCTGAAAACGATCGACCACGCGAGGATCGAGGCGGCTTGAGCCTTGCTTTGCGGCGGGACCCGATCTTGGATGCGCGGATGGAACGATCTTTCGGGCGGGCGGCGGACGCGTTGCGTCCGGTAACTTTCGAGCAGGGTATCGCGCCGCACGCGGCCGGGTCTGTGCTGGTTTCCTTCGGCAACACCAAAGTCGTCTGCGCGGCGACGATCGACGAAGCGGTGCCGCGCTGGATGCAGGTGCAGAGGGTGCCGGGAGGATGGCTGACCGCGGAATATTCGATGTTGCCCTACGCGACCTTGGATCGGAAGCAGCGGGATATTTCTCGCGGCAAACTCGATGGTCGCACCACGGAAATCCAGCGGCTGATCGGGCGGGCCCTGCGGGCGGTGGTGGACCTCGAAAAGCTCGGTCCGCGGACGTTGTGGGTGGATTGCGACGTCCTGCAGGCCGATGGCGGGACCCGTACTGCGGCCATCACCGGAGCGTGCGTGGCGGTGGATTTGGCCTGTCGCAAGCTGATGGCAGAGGGGAAAATCAAAGAGACGGCTCTGAAAGAGCGGATGGCGGCCGTGAGCGTCGGGGTGGTGGGGGGAGAAGTGCTTCTCGATTTGGACTACCTCGAGGACAAGGACGCGACGGTGGATTTGAACTTGGTCATGACTCAAGGTGGGGAGTTTGTCGAGGTGCAGGGGTCGGGGGAAGAAGCGACTTTCGGGGAGGAGGCACTTTTTGAAATGCTGCGGGCGGGGCGGGCGGGGATTGAAAGTTTGCTTGCCCTTCAGGAGAGGGCCCTTACTGTGTCCGCCTCTCAACCGCGGCCATGAAAAAAGCACTTATCACAGGAATCACCGGTCAAGACGGGTCTTATTTGGCCGATTTGCTGGTGGCCAAGGGCTATGAGGTGCATGGGATCATCCGCCGGGCCAGCACCTTTAACACGGCCCGTATCGATCACCTTTATCAAGATCCGCACGTCAATGGAGTGCGACTCTTCCTCCACTACGGTGACCTTGCGGACTCGGTCCATCTGACCAAGCTCCTTTACCAACTACAACCCGACGAAGTCTACAACCTCGGGGCGCAAAGCCATGTGCGGGTCAGCTTTGATATTCCCGAATACACGGCCGATGTAACCGGAGTGGGGACAATCAGGATTTTGGAGGCGATTCGGGAGTCCGGAGTGAAGCCCCGTTTTTACCAAGCCTCGAGCAGCGAGATGTATGGCAAGGTGCAAGAGGTGCCGCAGACCGAGACAACGCCGTTCTGGCCGCGCAGTCCGTACGGCTGCGCCAAAATGTTCGGGTATTGGGCAACAGTGAACTACCGGGAGAGTTACGGGCTCTTTGCCAGCAACGGCATCCTTTTCAACCACGAAAGTCCGCGCCGCGGCGAGACCTTCGTGACCCGCAAAATTTCCCGTGCCGTGGCGGCGATCAAGCTGGGGCGACAAAAGGACCTTTATTTGGGCAATATGGACGCCAAGCGGGATTGGGGTTATGCCCCGGAATACGTCGAGGGGATGTGGCGCATGCTCCAGGCCGACGAACCGGACGACTTCGTGCTGGCGACCAACGAAACCCATACGGTTCAAGAATTTGTGCAGGAAGCATTCGGGCACGTGGGCTTGGAATGGGAAAAATACGTCAAGTATGACGCTCGCTACGAGCGCCCCGCGGAGGTCGACCTGCTCATCGGGGATCCAGCGAAGGCCAAGCGCCAACTCGGCTGGGAACCCAAGGTCCGCTTCAAGGAACTGGTCCAGATCATGGTGGATGCCGATCTGGAAATGCTTGAAGGCAAGGGCCTCGTCCACCAACATCAGTCCTAACCAAAAGAAGAAACCGAAACTTTATGTCCAGAGTTTGTACCGTTACCGGAGCCAAGCCCAAGCGTGGATCGACCATCCACCGACGCGGTATGGCCAAAAAGAAGGGCGGCGTCGGCCGTCACGTCACGGCGAATACGCCGCGCTATTTCACCCCAAATCTTCAGGAGAAACGCATTTGGGTTCCCGAGCTTAAACGGTTCGTGA
Organism: Chthoniobacter flavus; assembly: GCA_945870655.1. Taxonomy (GTDB): domain Bacteria; phylum Verrucomicrobiota; class Verrucomicrobiia; order Chthoniobacterales; family JACTMZ01; genus JACTMZ01. The sequence goes on from CAMBSX010000013.1 coordinate 22,150, forward strand.
AGGTCAAACTGACCGCCCGTGCCCTGAAGACGATCAACAAGAACGGGGCTTACGCCACTCTCAAGAAGGCCGGGCTCATCTGACCCTCTTGGTTCCCACCAAAAAAGAAAGGAAACACACCACCATGGCATTCAGCACAGTCAGTAAAAAAAGCGGTAAAACCTACTTCCTCCACGCACGCCTCCAAAAGTTGCGCGGCGGACAAGAAGTAACCCTCTATTACTTCGCGGGCGAGGCCAAGGAAGGCGCAATCGACGCACTTCCCGCCGGCTACGAAGTTTCCGAGAACGAGCGCACCGGTCTGCCGCTCTTGAAGAAGATCCGCTAGTTAGAG
>CAMBSX010000014.1 GCA_945870655.1 Chthoniobacter flavus
TCCCCTCGCCTTCGCCCGGCCTAGGCCAGACTGACTTTCTTCCCGCTTGCGCGGGATAAAGGATCGTTACCGGATACCGCAGCGCAACTGTGGCCGGTTCTCACGGCCTTCCCTTGTCTGCTCATCGGTCTCATCCGGTTTTGGCCGGATGCTGGTCATGCAAAAGAACGAATTCAGGTTCTACGCGGCACCATGCCCAGCGTCAATGACCTTGCCAAAAAATCGGTCAGCACCGTCAATCCCCAGATGCGCAACCTGCACGTCTGGACCCACCGCACCGAAGCCGGCGAGAAACGCGAGGTTCGAGCGGTCAAGAACCAGGGAGTCTGGCGCCTGCAGTCGCAGTTGAAGCACGAGACCGAGTGGACCTACCACGAGGTGCCCGAGCGTGCTGACTTGGAGGAGTTGCGCGAAATCCTCTGGCGCAAATACCAACGGCGTCGCGCGTCGTACGAAGACGTTTTGTTGGCGGACAAAATGCTCGCCAGTCTCGGTGGTGCTTAGCGGTCGACCGCGGACGCCCGGTTTTGCATGTAGCCGGTCCGGGCCGAGATGTAGGGATCCAAGGCATCTTTGGTCGCCATGTCATAGCGATCCATCTGGTCCGGCACGCCGTGGGCACCCGATGGCGCCGATACAGCGGTGGTCCAGGCCGCGCCGCCGAAAAGTAGACCGAGCCAAGCCACCGGGTTTAAAACAGTGTCACCGGCCGTGCCGACAAGGTCGCGGGAACTGGTCGGGCCCAGCACCGGAAAAACCAGATAAGGTCCGTGCGGAACGCCCCACTTGCCGAAGGTCTGACCGGTGTCGACCTTGGGGAGGTCGGCCAACGCTGGTATCTTGTCCGCCGGCTTCATGACCCCGCCGGCACCCGCTGTGGTATTGACCAGAAACCGTCCGGTTTCCTTCGCGGTCCGGTCAAGGCGGCCTTGAAGGGTGTGGTTGACGAAGCGGACAGGGAAGCGGACGTTTTCGTAGGCGTTGCGAATGCCGCGGCGCACCAATTCAGGGAAAACAAACTCGTAAGCCGTGGAGAATGGTTTGGCGACATACGTGTAAAGCTGGTGGTTGAACCAGAACACACCGCGGTTGACCGGTTCGATCGGGTCGTGCGCCTGGACTTCGGCCACATCGTCCCAGTCGTCAGCGTGGCTTGCCGAGGAATCCACTTGACCGGTGATTACCGCACTCTTGCCCGAATTCTCGGCGGGCGCGGCAACTCGGCCAACGGCACACCCGGAGACAGCCAAGGCCAGGAGGCCGACAGCAAAGAGCGGCAATTTTTTCATCAGGTGCGCTCCACCGACTGCTTGAGCGAGGCAATCACCGCGCTGGCCCCGCCCTTTTTGACCAAGGCATCGAATTGCGCACGGTAGTTGGCCACCAGACTGATTCCCTCGGCCAGAATATCGGTCACCAGCCACTTGCCGCGGTCTTCCATGCGGTAAGTGACATTGTAGCGGCTTCCTTTGTAGACCGTGATAGTCGGAATTTCGACCTTTCCGGTACCAGGGCTGGAGGGCTTGAGGTATTGGATGTCAGGCTGCTCGCCGGGAGTGAATTTGGCGCTGTAGCTACGGATGATGAGTTTGGTGAAAAGCTCCGTTGCTTCCGCTTTTTGTCCCGGGGTGAACTGCCGCCAACCGGGCCCGACAGCCCGGCGAGTCATCGACTCGAAGCAAACATTCCGGCGGAGGACAGGCGTGATTTGATCGGCCAGCGAACTGGCGCCTTTGGCTTTTTGGGCGATGGTCAGGACCTCGTCCACGGCGGCGCGCAAGGCTGTTTGCGCATCGTCGTTGGAGGCACGCGCGGCAACGGCCAGCGCCGAAAACAGGAAAAGGGTGAGGAGAATCGGCTTCATGGCTCTGTCGAGGTGGAAGGCTTCTGATCTTCGCCCTCACCCTCATTGACGCTGCCGAAGGCCATTTTGCTGATCAAAGATTCCAACTCAAGGGCGGATTCGGTCATGGTGATACGGGCGGAAGGCTCAAGCAATTCTTCATCGGCACCCGGTGCGAGCGCAACGAATTTGTCCCCGATCAGCCCGGAAGTTTTGATCGAGGCCATGGTGTCGGCGGGCAGCGGGAGGCCCGCGCGGACGCGCATCTCGACAATCGCGCTGTAGTCTTGCGGGTCGAGACGGATGGCGTCCACCCGCCCGACCGTGACACCGGCAAGCATCACAGTAGCGCCGGCGCTTAGTCCGCCCGTGTTGGCAAACCTGGCTTCAACGGGATAGGTATCACTTCCGACCAGTTCCCCGGCTCCGAGTTTGAGCGTGAGGTAGACCAAGGCGGCCAGACCAAGCAGGACGAAAACCCCCACGCCAAATTCGAGCTTTTTATCGCTGTTCATGATTGTTCCGACGCGGCCTCACCGCGGCGCAGGCCATCGAGGGTCGAGCGCAACGCGGCGGGGCTGTCGCGGAAGGATTGAACCACCGGATGGGGCGAGGAAGCAAACTCATCCGGTGTCCCGTAAAAACAAATTTCGCCTTGGTGGAGCAGTGCCACCGTGTCGCTCGCGACCAGTGCCTCGACAATGTCGTGCGTCACAATGAGAGCGGTGAATCCGACCAGCGCCTGATACTTTGCGATCATGGCAAAAACCGCATTGCGGCGCAGAGGGTCCAGCCCCGCGGTGGGTTCGTCGAAAAACACCATCTCTGGCCGGGTGACAATGGCCCGAGCCAAGGCGAGCCGCTTCTGCATCCCGCCAGAGAGCATTCCAGGGTAGTGGTCGGCATAATCGCCCAACTCCAACTGTTCGAGCGCCTCCACGGCACGGGCCCGGATCTCTCCCCGCCCCAGCGACGTGGTCTGCTCGAGCGGCAGAGAGACGTTGCGGAACGCCGTAAGCGAGTCAAAGAGGGCATTCCCCTGAAAAAGAAAGCTGCATCGCCGAAGAAAGGAACCTCTCGAGGAAGCATCGCGAAAATCAAGCGTCCGCCCCTCGAAGGAAACCTGTCCTCCATCGGGCTCCTCGATATTGGCCAGACACTTGAGGAGCACGGATTTGCCCGCTCCGCTGGGTCCCAAGACGGTAAAAAGGCTGCCGCGCGGCACGGAAAGGCTGACCCCGCGGAGCACAGCACGCCCGCCGAAACCCTTCTGCAGGTCGTTCACTTCGAGCAGGAAGTTGCCGGTTCGGCGATTGGTCTGCGAGCGGGTCTCGGAGGGCTGCGTCATGCGGTCAGATGAGAAACGAGGTGATGACATAATCGGCGGCCAACACCGCGATGCTGGAAATAACCACGGCCTTGGTTGTGGCCGCGCTGACCGCCCGCGCGCCGGTGGCCCCGCGGATGCGATGGGCGTGGAAGCCCTGGTAAGCACAGATACTCACGGTGAGAAGGCCAAAGGTGACCGCCTTGAGGAGACACTCCCGCACGTCCTCGCTCTCGACCGCGCGCTGGACCGAGGACCAATACACACCCGGATCCACACCCAGCAGGAGGGAACCGGAAAGGCTTCCTCCCCACAGGCCGACCGCGACAAAAAGGGCGGTTTGCGCGGGGAAGACAAAAAGGGCGGCCAAAAGCCGGGGCGTGACTAGATACCCGCAGCTGTTGATTCCCATGGTATCAAGAGCGGCGATTTGTTCCGTGTTGCGCTGGATGCCCAGCTCCGCCGCCAGAGCGGACCCGGCCTGTCCGACGAGCATGAGCGCGGCGAGAACCGGCGCCATTTCCCGTACCAAACTCAAGGAAACCAAAACGCCAAGCAGGGCCTCGGAACCGAAACGATTGAGCACGTAGTAGCCCTGCAGCCCGAGCACGAGGCCGGTGAAGGTACCCACAATAAGGATGACCGGCAGGCAACGGAAGCCCTGCTCATAAACCGCGCGGGCCACCCGGGCCCCAAGCCTCTTCGTGGCAAAGACGGCGGCAAGGGACCGGCCAGTGAAAAGGGCGAAATCGCCCAATCCCCTCACCTTGTCCAATGTGAAACTGCCGACACTGCCAACCACGTCCATGGCTATGGCACAATGCGCGAGACGATGCAAAGACGGATTGCGACAGCTTGTGCCGCGGGCCAGCCCGTTTATGTTGCGTAGCCATGTCCGCGAAAGAACTAGGGCAAACCGACAAGGCGCACCTCTGGCATCCGTTCACCCAGATGCGGGACTGGTGCGCAGCCGAGCATGACCCCCTCGTATTGGTGGAGGGACGGGGCAGCTTGCTGGTCGACACAACGGGCCGGGAGTACCTCGATGGCAACAGCTCGATCTGGACCAACATCCACGGTCATTCGCATCCCCACATTGTGCAAGCCATCCAAAGGCAAGCGGCGAAACTCGCCCACAGCTCGTTTCTCGGCTCGACCAACGAACCGGCCATCCGCCTCGCGGAAAAACTGGTGGCGCTTTTTCCGCCGGCGACGCTGACACGCGTTTTTTATTCGGACGATGGCTCCACCGCGATCGAAGTGGCGCTCAAGATGGCAGTGCAATTCCACCAGCTGACCGGACAACCCCGGCGCGCACGCTTTGCCGCCTTTAATCAGGCTTACCACGGGGACACTTCAGGCGCGGCCAGCCTCGGGGGTATTGGTACGTTCAACGACCGCTTTGTTTCGCTCAGCTTTCCCATTGTCCGGGTGGCCGACCTCGAGGAACTGGAGGCCCTCAAGCCGGATATTGTAGAGTCCTTGGCCGGCATCGTCATCGAGCCACTCATACAAGGTGCCGGCGGAATGCTCACCTGGCCCGGGGGACTCCTGCGCGACCTGCGTGGCTGGTGCGACCGCAACGGTGTCTTTCTCATCCTTGATGAGGTCATGACCGGCTTCGGGCGCACGGGAAAAATGTTCGCCTGCCAGCAGGAGGGTGTAACGCCGGACTTCCTGGCCTTGGCCAAGGGGCTGTCCGGGGGCACCATGCCCCTCGCCGCGACGCTGACGACGGAGCGCGTCTTTCAAGCCTTTCTCGGAGATTACGCCGAAATGAAGACCCTCTTCTATGGTCATAGTTACTGCGGCAACCCGCTGGGTTGCGCGGCCGCGCTGGCCAGCCTTGAGATCTTTGCCGCAGAAAGAACCTTGGAAAACCTGCAGCCGAAAATACGGCAGATGCGCGTTCTCCTTGACGAACTGGCCACGCAACCTCATGTCGGCGCGGTCCGGCAATGCGGCTTCGTCGCCGGCATCGACGTGGTCCGGGCCGACGGTTTGCCTTATCCGTGGCAGGAGGAAACCGGCGCCCGCATCTGTCTGGCCGCCCGCCGTCACGGACTTCTGACCCGGCCGATTCGCGACACTTTGGTGCTGATGCCGCCCTTGTGCTTTGACTCGGTCCAGTTGGCTGATGCGGTCAGTGCCTTGCAAACAGCCATCCGTGAGGTCTGCGGGGAAAATTGACACCCTTTCGCCTTCCGGATACTCCTACGCGTTCTTTCCGATTAATTTCAACCAAAACTCATGAGCAAAACCTCGAAGAAAAAGAGCGGCAAAAAAACCAAGGCAGCCGCTGGAACCAAGGGTAAATTCGTCTACACATTCGGCAACAAAAAGGCCGACGGAGGCGGAAAAATGAAGGCCCTCCTCGGCGGCAAAGGCGCCAATCTCGCGGAGATGACCCGCATCGGACTCCCCGTGCCTCCAGGCTTCACAATCACCACCGAGGTCTGCACGTATTTCTACGACAACAAACGCACCTATCCGAAGCAACTTCAGGCCCAGATGGAAGCCGGCGTGCGCAACATGGAAAAAATCATGGGTACGAAGTTCGGTGATGCGAAAGGCTTCCCCCTCCTTCTCGCCGTGCGCTCCGGCGCCCGCGACTCGATGCCCGGCATGATGGACACGATTCTCAACCTCGGCCTCAACGACGAGACCGTGAAGTCCCTCGCTTCAGCCACCAATAACGAGCGCTTCGCCTGGGACTGCTACCGCCGCTTCGTCCAGATGTATGGCGATGTTGTGCTCGGCGTTCAAAAGCAAGAAGGCGAAGACGATGAGCCTTTTGAGACCGTCATCCACCAATACAAACATGCCAAATATCACGAAGACATCGTGGACAGCGATCTGACCGCTGATGACCAGAAGGAACTGGTCAAACTCTTCAAGGAGCTGGTCAAAACCCGGACCGGAAAAACCTTCCCCAGCAGTCCCTGGGACCAGCTCCGCGGTGCGGTCGGCGCCGTTTTCAGTTCCTGGATGAATGATCGCGCTATTGTCTATCGCCGCAAATACAACATTCCTGCCGCTTGGGGCACGGCCGTCAACGTGCAGGCCATGGTCTTCGGCAACACCGGCGAAACCTCCGGCTCCGGAGTGGCCTTCACCCGCAACCCCGCAAACGGGGTAAATGAATTCTACGGTGAGTTCCTCATCAACGCGCAGGGTGAGGATGTTGTCGCCGGGGTCCGCACGCCCGAGCCCGTCAGCAAGCTCAAGAACGCGATGCCGAAGTCCTACGCGGAATTAATGAAAGTCCGCGCCACTTTGGAGAAGCACTACAAGGACGTGCAGGACGTTGAGTTCACGATCCAAGAGGGCAAACTTTTCATGCTGCAAACCCGTAACGGCAAGCGCACTGCCATGGCCGCGCTCAAGTTTTCCATGGATATGGTCAAAGAAAAGCTCATCGACTGGAAGACTGCCATTCTGCGCAATCCGGCCGAACAGCTCGACCAACTCCTCGCGCCGGTCTTCGACGCCGCGGAGTTGAAGAAGGCCAAAGTGATCGCCACCGGCCTCCCTGCCGGTCCGGGGGCGGCCTCCGGGAAAATCTACCTCAACGCCGAACGCGCTGTCATGGCGGCCGAGTCGGGTGAGAAAATCCTGCTCGTCCGCACCGAGACCTCTCCCGAGGATCTCCGCGGCATGATCGCCGCCGAGGGCATTCTGACAGCCAAAGGAGGAGTCTCCTCACACGCCGCCCTCGTGGCCCGCCAGATGGGCAAGGTTTGCATCTGCGGGGCAGCCGATGTCGGGATCGACTACAACCAGCGCACCGTCACCGTGAAGGGCCAGGTGTTCAAGGAAGGCGACTTCCTCTCGATTGACGGCACCAGCGGAAATGTCTACGCGGGCCAGCTCGCCACCGAGCCCTCCGAAATCATCACCGGTCTCATCCACGGCAATAAAGACGCTCTCAAGACCGAGAAGTTGAAGAACTTCAAGCAGCTCATGGACTGGTGCTCGAAGGTCACCAAGCTCGCCGTGCGCACAAACGCCGACAACCCCGAGCAAACGGAGACTGCTATGGCCTTCGGCGCGACCGGCATCGGTCTCACCCGCACCGAACACATGTTCTTCGAGGGAAATCGAATCGACGCCATGCGCGAGATGATCCTCGCCACGGACAGCGAAAGCCGGCGTGCGGCCCTCGCGAAGCTCTTGCCCTACCAACGCGAGGACTTCACCGGCATCTTCAAAGCCCTTAAAGGCTACCCAGCAACGATACGCCTTCTCGATCCACCGCTCCACGAATTCCTACCTCACACCAAGGAGCAGCAGTTGGATCTCGCCCGGAGCATCGGCGTTAAGGTGGAAAGCATCATCCAGCGGGTCCACAGCCTGCATGAACAAAACCCCATGCTCGGCCACCGCGGCTGCCGTCTGGGCATCGCCTACCCCGAGATCACCGAAATGCAGGCCCGCGCTATCTTTGAAGCCGCCGCCGATGTCGCAAAGCTGAAGATCAAGGTGAAGCCCGAGATCATGATCCCGCTTGTCGGGTTCAGCAAGGAGCTCGAACTCCAGGTCGAGATCGTCCATCGCGTGGCGAAGGAAGTCATGGCCGAGAAGAAAATCAAATTCGACTACCTTGTCGGAACGATGATCGAGGTGCCTCGTGGCGCCCTCACTGCAGACGAAATCGCCAAGACCGCGCAGTTCTTTAGTTTCGGCACAAACGACCTGACCCAAACCGCGCTGGGCATCAGCCGTGATGACATGGGTTCGTTCCTTGGAGCCTACACTGAAAACGAGATCTTCAAGAACAACCCATTTGCCACACTTGATCAAGATGGCGTCGGCCAGCTTATGAAAACCGCCATCGAAAAAGGCCGCAGCACCCGCAAGGACATCAAGCTCGGCATCTGCGGCGAGCACGGAGGAGATCCCGAATCCGTTAAATTCTGCCACCGCATCGGCCTTGCCTATGTGAGTTGCTCGCCTTACCGCGTTCCCATCGCCCGTCTGGCTGCGGCGCAGGCTGCCCTCCATTGACATCCGGAGAATTTCCCTCCCGTCGTCCCGTCCCGCGCTTTGCGCGGGGCGGGATTTTCGTTTGCAGCCGGGACGCCAGGTCTCATCTTGAGGACGTCATGATGGAACCCCGGACCACTCGCGCGCTCATTTTTGCCCTCCTCGTTTCCCTTCTGCCGCTGGCGGGATGCGGGCGGGCCGGCGACGAGGCCGCCGTACTGGAAGAAGCCTCCGGCCGGCCGGAAGAGTTCAGCGTCGTGACCTACAATGTGGAAAACCTGTTCGATGCCGACGGACTGGCCGTCTTCGAGGACTACGTCGAAAGCGATGCCGACCATAGCTACTCACCGCGGCACATACTCAACAAGTTGCGCGGCATTTCCGATGTTCTGAAGACCTTCGGTGACGGCCAAGGTCCGGAGGTGATCGCTTTCAGCGAAATCGAAATAGACTTCAGCCCCGACTCAAAGGTCACGGACTACGCGGCATTCCTCCAGAAGTACGAAGGAACCACCGTCGAGAAGATGCTGACCACCGAGCTAAACGACGAAATTCGCGGTCTTCCCGCCGAGGCGCTGCTTCTCAAGCACCTCGCGGACGAAGGCATGACGGGCTATGTGGTCGCCATCGGACAAGACGAGCCCGACCTGCAAGCCCTGTCCAACGGAAGTGCCAGTCGCCGGAAGGCGCAGAAGAATGTCCTGTTCAGCAAATTCCCCATCGCATCCCAACGCAGTCATCCCACGGAAGATGCCCGCGACATTCTCGAAGCCGAACTGTCCATCGAGGGACATTCGTTTTATGTTTTCGTCAATCACTGGAAGTCCGGTGCTTCGAGCACGGAGTCCGAGCAAACGCGCCGGGCCAACGCCCGCACCCTGCGGGAGCGCGTTGGCCAGATTTTTTCCGACGACCCCTCGACCGACATCCTCCTGGCAGGTGATTTCAACAGTCACCACAACCAGTCACAGCGGTATCCGCGCATGGCGCCCACTGGCCTCAATGACATCCTCGGTTCCCAGGGCCGCGAGGCGGCTTCTGCCGCCGCCACCGAGTTCTCCCTGTACAATCTTTGGTATGAACTGCCACTCACCGAACGCAGATCCGACCACCACCAAGGATTGTGGGGCACCCTGATGCAGAAAATGATCACTCCGGGACTCTACGACTACAATGGCATCCAATATGTCGACAACTCCTTCGAGGTCGTACTGGTCGATGGCGTCAATGTCCACACGGCGCTGCGCCTGCCGCGCCGCTGGTCAAATGCCGGAGAGGGGAGCGGCACAAGTGACCATTTTCCGGTGGCGGCCCGTTTCCGTGTGGTTACCGAGGGTGACAAGGTCCGTCGGTGGGAACTCGCCAATCCGAAGCGGGACGGTGCTTCGTCGGAGGCCTTGCGCGTCGGTTACGAGACGCTGAAACCCGGTCGGCTTGCCGCTTTCACTGGCCATGTCGCCCAAAACCCCTCGAACCACGTTGGCGACTTCTTCCTGGTGAAAGGCCGTATCTCCCGGCAAAAGCCACTGACCGTCGAAGTGGCGGGCGACAACTTCCTGCTGTGGTCCCACGACTTTGACTTGCGGCGCGAGATGCAGCGGTTTCCCGTGGAGACGGAAATCGAGTTCATCGGCCAACTCGGCCTGCATCGCGGCAAATGGCAGCTGGTTGTCGAGCAACCGGCCTGGCTGCTCAAGCGCTCCGGCTAGCAGCGCACAGAGCCTGTCGCGGAAGTGACGAAAGAGGCAAGATGTCGTTGCCTCGGCCTCTCACTTCACTGCCCGCGGGCCTCGAGCGCAGCGTAGTCCCGTTCGGTTGCCCCACTGTAAATTTGGCGCGGACGGTGGATCTTGAGTTTGGGGTTCGAAGCGATTTCGCGCCAATTGGCGATCCATCCCGGCATGCGCCCGATGGCGAACATCACGGGAAACATATCGACCGGGATGCCGATGGCACGCAGGATGATTCCGCTGTAGAAATCGACATTGGGGTAGAGCTTGCGGGAGATGAAATACTCGTCAGTCAGCGCGGCTTGCTCTAATTGCTGGGCAATAGCGAGCAGCGGATCTTGGATCCCCATGGAAGTAAGGACACGCTTGGCCGCCTCGCCCAGAATGCGGGCCCGCGGATCGTAGTTTTTATAAACGCGGTGGCCGAATCCCATGAGACGCCGCTCACCCCTCTTGGCCGCTTCGATCGCCATGCGTCCGTCATCTCCGGAAGCCTGAATCTCCTCAAGCATTTCGATAACTGCCGCGTTGGCCCCACCGTGGAGAGGACCCCACAAAGCGCCGACCCCAGCCGAGACGCTGGCAAAGAGGTTCGCCCCGCTCGAGGCCACCATGCGCACGGTGGAAGTGCTGCAGTTCTGCTCGTGGTCCGCATGCAGCAAAAGAATAAGGTCCAGCGCATCGATGACTTCAGGCTTTGGATTGTAGTCCCGGTAAGGCTCGGAAAACATCATGTGCAGGAAATTCGCGGCGTAGCGGAGATCCCAACGCGGGTACACAAAAGGCAGGCCGCGTTTCGTACGGTAGGACATGGCGGCAAGGGTGCGGACTTTGGAAATGAGGAGGGCAGCGGCCCAGTCAAAGTGGTCCTGATCCATTTGCTCTTTGTGAGACGTCATCTCGGGGTAATAGCAGCCGAGGGAATTGAGCATGGCGGAGAGAATGGCCATGGGATGGGAGGAATCGGGAAATCCCTCGAAGAAATGACGCATACCTTCGTGCACCGAGGCACTGGAGGAAATGCGGGCGCGAAACTTGGAGAGTTCAGTCGAATCCGGCAGTTCGCCGTAGATGATAAGAAATGCGGTCTCCAGAAAAGTCGACTCGGCGGCCAGATCTTCGATGCGGTAGCCGCGATGCCTGAGAATCCCCTTCTCCCCGTCGATGAATGTGATGCCGCTGCGGCACGAGCCCGTATTGGCGTACCCGTCATCGTAGGTGATGAATCCGGTCTGGTCGCGCAAGGAGCGCACGTCCACCCCCTGTTCCTGCTCCGTACCGATGACAACAGGCAATGCGACGACCTGCCCATCGGGCAACTTCAGTTCAGCTTGTTGGGTATTTGCCATAACAAAAACACAGGAGACTAACCCGCCTCGCTCGGACGAGGCAAACAAAAGGCCGAACAATTTTTTGCCCGCAAGGGGCGGCGTGCGCCTGTCTCGCGGCGAGCCAATGACGCAGTGCACAGACCGCATCCCGCCGGAGTCTCGGTTATGTCCCGTTACGGAAGCCGATCGCTGCGGCCAGTTCCTCGCGGGTCAGCCATCCAACCAACTGACTCGTCGCATTGACGACCGGAAAAAGTGCCTGAGCCGAATCGCGCAAGTTGGCAACGGTTTCAGCCAGCGACGCATCCGATGCAATGACGGCGAAATCGCGGCGGACCAATGGATCGATCAGAGCGGAAGGATCCCAGCGCACGGAATCGGCCAATGCGGCGACCGGGATCACCCCGAGAAGCCGCAGCGACGGATCAGTCACCGCCACCACGGCATTCCGTGCAGTCATGGCCAAACCGGCAGCCTCGGCCACCGTCATACCCGGCGAGAGCACCGGACCCATGGTTTGCATGATGGCACCGACATGCGTTTCGTCGGCTCTTTCTTTGCCGGAGGCGAAGGACGCCTCCACCCTGGCACCAAAGAAAACAAAAACGGCAATAAAAAGGAGAAAAGGATTACCGCCGAACAGTCCCAACAACCCGAAGATCACCGCCACGATCTGTCCCACCAACGCGGCAATCCTTGTGGCCCGGGCGTGCTTGAGCCGCATGGCCAGGAGAGAGCGCAGCACGCGTCCGCCATCCATTGGAAAAGCGGGCAGCAAATTGAAGGCCACCAACATCACATTAATGGCCAGAAGTTTGCTCAGCAAACTGCCGCCGCCTTCGGCCACCGCTTGGAACTCCCCCGGAACAAGGAGGCGCCCGACCACGATGTAAAGCGCGAAGGCAATGACCACGTTGACCGCTGGTCCAGCCAAGGCAACAACCAATTCCTGCCATGGCTTGTCCGGCATACGCTCCAATCTGGCAATGCCGCCGATCGGCAGGAGCGTGATATCCGGAGTGTTGATCCCGTAGGCGCGGGCGGCCAAAGCGTGGCCGAATTCGTGGAGGATGACGCAGACAAAGAGAAGAATGATGAAGGAGAGCCCGGCAAAGACCGCCGCCGGCCCGCCTTCCGCGTAGTAGACAAAGCCGAACCAGGCCAGGAGGAGAAAAAAAGTCGCGTGGATGCGGACGTCGATGCCGGCAATGCGCACGAGGTGGAATGACCATTTCACCCGGCGGACCCTCCGCCATGATCCCGACTTCGGCAAGGGGAAAGCACGGGTTTTCGCGCTGGTCAGCAAGCACGCGGGGGGTCATTTTCTGCCCGTCCATGACATGGGAAATCGCCACCCTCTTCGCGCTCGTTGCCTTTGCGCTCGTACAATTCGTGCGCGAGCGGTGGCCGACCGATTTGACCGGGCTCACCATTTTTGCGGCGCTGCTCCTGCTCTCGCAGCTGCCCTTTGAAAACTCCTTTCCCGAGACCGGCCAACTGCTTGCCGTCTTCGCCAATGCGGCTCCCATCACCGTGGCGGCCATGTTCATCCTAAGCAATGCCTTGGAGCGGACCGGCGCCTTGACCCGGGCCTTGACCGCCTTGGAAAAGGTAGGCGGTCTCGGGCCACGGGGGCTGCTTCTGGTCATGATGCTCGCGACGGCCGTCATTTCCGCCTTTATCAACAACACACCCGTCGTGGTGGTGGGGCTGCCCATCGCCATACATCTGGCCAACCGGGCGGGGGTCTCCGCCTCGATTTTCCTCATTCCCCTATCCTATGCTGCCATTTTCGGAGGCACCTGCACCCTGGTCGGAACGAGCACCAACATCCTGGCCAGCGGTCTGGTGGCCGAGGCTGGCCTCCAGCCGTTCGGCATGTTCGAGACGGCCTATGTCGGTTTACCCCTGCTTTTTGTCGGCACCGCTTTTGTTGTCCTGTTCGCCCCCAAGCTTTTGCCGCATCGCAACACGCTGGCGCAGGACCTCAGCGACGGGGGGTTTTCCGAATACGTGGTCGAGGCCACCATCGCCTCGGGCTCGGTCGCGGTAGGCAAAACACTACTCGAGGCGGGCTTGGGACCGCGGGCCGGGGTGCGTGTCCTCGAAGTTTTGCGGGACAACGAACCCCTTTTCGAACCGCTGGACTTGTTGCAACTCAAGGCCGGGGACCGTCTGGTCATTGCCGCCGCTCCCGGTGCGGTCGCCGATGTGCTGGCCCGGCAGGACATCAGGCTTGATGTCGAGCAAACCGAGTCCGGAAAGAAGATGATTTCCCACGAGGCGCATCTGGCCGAAGCGATCGTGGGACCCCTTTCCGAATTGGCCGGGCGCAGCTTGCGCGACCTCAACTTCCGCCAGCGATTCGGGCTGGTTGTCCTGGCCATCCACCGGCGCGGCACCAATCTGAGCCGCGGCTTCGAAAATGTGGCTCTGCAGCCCGGGGACACGCTTCTTCTCCTCGGTGAAGAGGCATCGGTCGGCCAACTGAAGGCAACCAACGAGCTTCTGCTCCTCGACCGTCCGCGTGCTTCGACCTCGGCTCAGAGAGCCCGCACTCCTCTGGTCTTGGCCACCATGGCTGCGGTGGTGGTGTCTGCCACCCTCGATATTGTGCCCATCGCGGTCGCCGCGATTGTCGGCTGTGTGTTTCTCATGCTCACCGGCACGATGAAACCGCGGCAGGCCTATGCGTCAGTCGACTGGAGCCTTCTCTTCCTCATTTACAGCACTTTGGGGATCGGTGTGGCCATGGAGAGCACCGGAACCGCGCAATTCATCGCGGTGAACCTTGCTTCGTGGGCGACGGACTTTGTTCCCCAAGCCTGGAAGGCCCTTTTGCTCCTGGCGGTCATTTTCATCCTCACCTCGACGATCACGGAGTTGCTTTCCAACAATGCGACTGTCGTGCTCATGATGCCGATTGCGCTCGGTCTGGCCGCCCAACTCGGCCTTGACCCCCGCCCTTTCGCCATTGCCATCACCATTGCAGCCAGTGCCAGTTTCGCCACCCCCATCGGTTACCAGACCAACACCTACGTTTATTCGGCCGGCGGCTACCGCTTTGCCGATTTTCTCCGCATCGGGCTGCCCCTCAATGTCATTTATTTCCTTGGCGCGATGATCGTGATTCCCTTGGTCTGGCCCCTTCACAAATAAGAAGCCCCGCAAATTGCTTTGCGGGGCCTCTGATCCGGTTGAGTGGCTCGTTTAGGCGCTTTGCGCACGAAGAGTCGAGGACATTGAGAGGAAGAAGAAGCCGGTGAAGATGAGGTTGATCCCGAAGAGGAGCCCGAGGAGCCAAGCGGCCGAACCGGGAAAGCCGCTGAAAATCATCCAGGCGAGCACGAGCGAGACCACCCCGCTCAAAAGCATGAACCACATGGTGTTCGTTCCGCTAAATTTGAAAGCGGCCACAATGGTGACCAGACCCTGCGCGGCGAAATAAGCGGCGAGGAGAATGGTCAGAGTGAGGATACCCGCGCCGACTTGGAACATGAGGAGCAGTCCGGTGGCAAGGGTCAGAACTGCCCACAGCCCCGAGACCACCCGCGATGCGGTGCGGGAGTCCTTCCGTCCGAGGGAGGCGGCCAGCGCGTAGCCGCCGGCAATGAGTAAGAGGGCGGCGAACAATTGCTCGACCACGATGGTGCCGAGTAGCGGGAAGGCGATAGCCAGTGCGCCGAGCACGATGAGGAGGATTCCCTGGAACATGGTCCAGCCTGGTGATTTGTGGGTGGTTGCGTCAGTCATAGCCCGACCAACCTGTCCGGACGGTGCGCAGGAGGAAAGCGAATTTTCCTGCGACGAGCGCTGGGGAAGTGATAGTGTTGGGGCTCTCCATGCCGAGAAAACGCCCCGCTATCCGCCATCCGGCCCGTCCCCTTAGCCTGCTGCGGCTGCGGGCGAAAAAACGCCGCGCACGTCGGCTGCGCACGCGTAAGCTGGGCCGCTTGGTCCTGGCCGCTTTCCTTCTCTGGGGGCTCGTCGCCGGTTTCTACCTTGCCTGGGCCTGGACCTTCGATCTTGGCGAGGTCGGACGCATTCCCGAAAGTTCCCTGGTCATTGACCGCAAGGGGAAGATTTACACCCGTTTGTCCGGGGAGAACCGGCGCACTGTCCCGCTCGACCGCGTCAGCCCGTGGTTTGTCCGCGCGGTGATTGCACGGGAAGACGCCCGCTTCCTGCAACATTTCGGCGTCGATCCGCTGGGCATCGCCCGGGCCGCGGTCGCGAATTTGAGCGCTGGCGGCGTGCGCCAGGGGGGAAGTACCCTCACCCAGCAATTGGCCCGCAACAGCTTTCCGCTTGGTGGCCAGAATATGCACCGCAAAGTGCTTGAAGCAGCGCTCGCCGTACGCATGGAGGCCGTGCTGAGCAAGGATGAAATCCTGACCCACTACATGAACCGGATTTACTTTGGCGCGGGTTTGTTCGGCGTCGAAACCGCGAGCCAGGCTTACTTTAGCAAGCCGGCGGCCGACCTGACGCTTTCCGAATCCGCCCTGCTCGCCGGGCTCATCCGCAGTCCGAACCGCCTTTCGCCCTTCCGGGATCCGGATGGCGCCCTCGCCCAACGCAACATCGTGCTGCGTCAGATGGAGGACCAAGGATACATTTCCGCGTCCGAGCGCGAGTCGGCGCAAGCGGAGCCCTTGCTCCTCGCCGCGGAAAGGCCGCAACCTCCGCAGGAAGATTGGGCGATGGAACTTCTCTGGCGCGAGTTGGAGCGTGTCCTGCCGCAAGACATCATCGACGGTGCGGGTCTCAAAATTTACACCACGCTGGACGGCACCATGCAACGGGCGGCGGTGGCCGCGGTCGACGAGCAATTGGCTGCCGTGGAGGCTCGCGCCGGCTACCCGCACGAAAAGAAGGCCGACACCGCTTATGTCGATCCCCAAAGCCGCGGGGGCACCCCTTACCTGCAGGCGTCTGCCATGGCGGTCGACAATCACAACGGCGGCATCCGCGTGTTGGTCGGCGGGCGCGACTATTCCTCGAGTAAATTCAACCGCGCTTATTTTGCCCAGCGGCAGGTCGGTTCTTCGGTCAAGCCCTTCGTTTACGCCGCGGCCTTTGCCGCGGGCATGGATCCGGACACGCCGGTAAACGACGACCGGTTGCGGGCGGGCGAACTGCCGAAAGCTTTCGGCCCCTACAATCCGTCCAATAGCGACGACACATACCGCGGAATGCTGCGGGCCAAGGACGGATTGATCCTCTCGCGCAACACGATGAGTGTCCGCGTGGGCGCCATGGCCGGAATCGAGCGGGTGCGTGAAAGCATCCTCGCCTCCGGCATCGGGACGGATGTGCCGAAGTATCCCTCGATTTTCCTCGGTTCGTTCAGCGGCACCCTGCGTGCTCTCACCACGGCTTACGCTGCCTTGGTCAATGACGGGGTTGCCCCCTCGCCCCACCTGCTCGACCGGGTGGAGGATCCGCAAGGCCGCGTCCTTTACCGGTACAAAGGGTCGGTGCAGCGCATTCTGCCTTCCGGCGTGGCGCGGACCACAGCAGGTATTTTGCGCGAGGCGATGACCCGCGGTACGGGACAGGTTGCGCAGGCGTTCGGGTATCGCGGGACGGACGCCGGGGGCAAAACCGGTACGACCAACGACTATAAGGATGCGTGGTTCATCGGATTCGACCGGGAGACAACCTGCGGTGTGTGGGTCGGATTCGACCGGCCGAAGCGCATTGTCGACCGCGGCTACGGGGCGACATTGGCTTTGCCCATTTGGGTCAAAATCATGAATGCCGCGGCCTTGGAAGACGGATAGGACGGGGACGCCTGGAGAAAGATTTTCGCCCCTAGGACTTGCCCGCTACGCGCTGCATGCGCTGCAGAACGGCGCGTGCCGCGCCGGAATCAAAGGAGGTCTCGGCCCGCTCGCGCGCTTCGGCCCAGTCCTCGGTCAACCCGGCTACGGTGATGGCTGCGGCAGCGTTGACCAGCACGATATCCCTCATGGCACCCTGACGCTCGCCGCGTAGCAATTCATCGATCAGGCCTGCGTTGTGTGCAGCATCCCCACCCCGCAGATCGTCAAGCAGCGCAAGGGGTACGCCCAGGTCGGACGGAGTCATGGTCACGGCCTCGGTGCCTTTCGGCCCGACCCTCGCCATCGTGGTCGGCCCGAGCGTGGAGATTTCATCCATCACCCCGGCATGGCCTGCTTGGCCGTGCACGACCAGGGCCTTTTTTCGCCCCAAGCGGGGTAGCACCCCGGCATAAAGTGGAACGAGCGCGGCGTTGAAAACTCCGGCCAACTGCCCATCGGGGCGCGCCGGGTTGAGCAGTGGGCCGAGCATGTTGAAAACGGAAATCTGGCCCTGCTCGGCCAGCAACTTGCGGGCCGGAGCGACCGCGGCAAAGGCCGGATGGAAACGGGGGGCGAACAGAAAAGCGGCCCCCGCTTCGCCCAGCATGTCTTGTAACCGGCCGGGGTCCAGATCCATGGGAATACCCAAAGCCTCGAGCACGTCGGCACCCCCGCTCTTCGAAGTGATCCCACGATTGCCGTGCTTGACTAGCCGGGCACCGGCCCCGGCGGCAACAAACATCACCGCCGTGGAGACATTGAACAGCCCCAGCTTGTCGCCTCCGGTCCCGCAAACGTCGATCACCGGGCGGAGACCGGCCGGAACCTCGAAAGGGATGGCGTGCCCCAAAAATTCCTCGGCCAAAGCGGTGATTTCACCCGGTGTTTCACCCCGCCGGTTCAACGCGCCGAGGAAAGAGGCCTTCGCATCCGCCGGCACGGACGCATCAAGGAGCCAGGCGGCCACGGCGCGGAGCTGCTCCGGAGTAAGTTCCCCGGAGGCAGCAATCGCGGCCCAGTCACTCACGGCAGAACCTCCCCGAGGCGACGGACCAACTCGAGGGCCGGCCACTGACCCGGAACCTGCGGCTTATCGAGGTATCCGTAGTTGAGCCGAGAGCCGGCAGCCGCCAAGACAAGGCGGGAGACCTTTCCCAAGGGCCCCATCCCCATTGTGGCGAGGGGGGCGCGAGCGGAGGCCTGCAGTTGCAGGAGAACGCCCAGATCGCGGACACTGCCAATGTGGGTGGCAATTTTTACGATGTCCGCGCCCGCCGATTGCGAGCGGCGCAACACCTCACGCAATCGCATCAACGAGGGCGTGCCTCGGAAATCATGGAAAGAAATGACTTTCCTTACTCGGCGCCGCGTTGCCGCCTCCATGAGCCGCGCCATGGAGGGAACGGAGCGGAGTTCGATGTCTACGGCCCGGGCCAAAGTTAGATACTCCTCCAAACAGGCTCGCCGCCGGGACGAGGAAAGGCTTCCCACCCCTCCCTCAGCGGGGTGGCGGGCAGTAAGGAGCACGGGAGGACCGATCCGTTGGATGTCCTCCGCTTTCAATCCACGTCCTGCCGACCAGGCATCCAGCCGGACCTCCACGTAACCACAATCCCGTGCTCCCAAGCCCTGCGCGAGGCGCACCCCCGCGGAAGTGTGGGCCGCAGCAACAACACGCTGGGCGGCGGGCAGAGCTTTTCGGCTTGGATTCATCACAGAATCGCTATCATCTCATTCCCCCCGCGGTCTAGACCACCGTAAATTTGACGTACCATATCCGAGATGCTCACGCGCAAGCAGGAAATTTCACTGCAGGTAAACCAGATTGCCGATGGGCTGATCTTGGTGCTGGTCCTTTACGCCGGGTACGCCTTACGCAGCTACCAGATTATCGATTTCGATCTGCTGCCCGCGATCCCGCCTTTCGAAGGTTTCCTCTGGATGTTCTTTGTTATCGCCCTTTTCGGTCCGCTGCTCCTCGAGATGCAGGGTTTTTACCAGTATCCGCTCGAAAAGTCGGTGCGCCGCTCGCTGAGCCAAATCTCCTACGCCGGTGTTTGGCTCGGCCTCATCCTCGGTGGCTGTGTCATCTTTTTGAAGTTGAGCATTCCCAGTCGCTCGGCCTTCCTTATTTTTCTCGGCCTCGCCCCTCTCGGTTTGCTCGCCCGCGAGGCAATCTTCCGGGTTCTATACTTGCGAAGACTGCGCCGCGGCGCCCAGGGAGAACGCATCATCCTGGCGGGGCAGCCACAACGGATGGCCGAGGCCATCGCGGCATTGTCCCCCGTGCAAAGGCTGGAAATCGATGTGGCGGAACGGGTGGATCTGGGGGAAGACAGCGTGGCCTCCTTGGTCGATGCCATGCACCGGCAAAATGTCGGGCGCGTCGTGTTGGCTTTTGACTCCCACGCGACCGACCGCCTGCAGGATGCCATTGCCGCCTGCGAGACAGAAGGGGTCGAGGCTTGGGTCGTGGCTGATTATTTCCGCGCGTCCATTGCCCGGCCCGCTTATGACACTTTCGGAACGGCGCCGGTCATTGTTTTCCGGGTCACCCCCGAACTCTCCTGGGCCTTGCTGGTCAAATCGGCGATGGACAAGACGCTTGCTTTCGCCGGCTTGGCGGTCCTCTCCCCGTTTTTGTTGCTCATTGCCGCGGGGGTGAAGCTCACCTCACCCGGACCGGTCATTTTCAAGCAGCAAAGAGCGGGGCTGCACGGCCGCCCGTTCACCATGTACAAGTTCCGGTCGATGAGATCCGGAGCGGAAATGGAGCGAGAGGAATTGAAGGCGTTCAACCAGATGAGCGGGCCGGTCTTCAAGATTGAGAAGGACCCGCGGGTCACGCGCTTTGGCGCTTGGTTAAGGCGCACCAGCATCGACGAGTTCCCGCAGTTGATCAATGTGTTGCTCGGGCAAATGAGCCTCGTCGGCCCCCGCCCGCTTCCCGTCTATGAGGTCGAAAATTTCGAGCTCACCGCCCACCGTCGTCGCCTCAGTATGAAACCGGGCTTGACCTGCCTCTGGCAAATCAGCGGGCGCAACACGGTCAAAGATTTTTCCGACTGGGTGAAGCTCGACGTGCAGTACATCGACAACTGGTCGCTCGGCCTCGACCTCCGCATTCTACTCCGCACCGTGCCACTGGTGCTCGGGGGAAAAGGAGCGCACTGAAAGAGAATTTCTGGATTTCCCCGACCGGACCGTGTATCAGATCGAGTTCTTGTTTTTTTAGTTACTCACACCCCATGAAAACATCGTCCATTTCACTCTTCCTCGCCGTTCTCTCCCTCGGCCTTTCTTCCGCCCTTGCCCAACAGGCCTCCAAGGACTTTGAGATTCTGAAGATTATTCCGGATCTGGCGACCACCCCAGAATACAATTTCAGCCTCGGCCCGAAGAACAAGAAGGTGCAAAAAAACAAAGACTGGCTGGAGCTGGAAGTTTCGTTCAGTTGGCAACCCAAAGCTCCCAAACCCGAGTTTCTCGACGAACTGACCTTCAGCTACTACATTCTTCTTAACAATAAGAGCCGCGACTATCCGCAGGGCACATTGTTGACCGGCACGGTCACCCACGTCGCCATCCCTCAGGCCAAGGGCTTGAACTCCGTCATGTATGTCAGCCCCCGGACCCTTGAGCGCTTTTTCGAGGGCAAAATCCCCACCACCGCTTCGGCCGCGGTCACGGACGTCGGCGTGACCATCACCAAGCAGGGGCAACTGGTGGCCGAGGCGAGCTGGAAGGGGCGCGGTCAATGGTGGAGCGCGTTACAGCAGGTCAATGGTTATGTTCTGAACAAGAACGAAACTCCCTTCGCGCCGCTCGCCTGGGATTACTACGAGGCAATCAAGGCACGTCCCGCGGGCATGTGAGGCCTACCGACACCGCGTTTTCATGAAGAATCCCTCCCGCGTTGCCGCCCTGAATCTCGGCATGCAGACCGCCACAATGGCGGTCTTTGAGCCTGCGTCCAAAGGCGGGATCACCCTGGCCGGATTTGCCCA
The DNA here is from genome assembly GCA_945870655.1 of Chthoniobacter flavus. Classification (GTDB taxonomy): domain Bacteria; phylum Verrucomicrobiota; class Verrucomicrobiia; order Chthoniobacterales; family JACTMZ01; genus JACTMZ01. The sequence continues at coordinate 21,053 of CAMBSX010000014.1, forward strand.
AGCCGCCATGGTACCTGATCCATCGGCTGATGCCTCGCGTCCCGCCCAGCTGAAACTGGCCCTCGGTGAAATGGCTGCCCAGCTTGGATGGAAGGGAGGAGCCAGCGCCTGCGCCATTCCCTCGCAAGGGGTGTTTTGCCGCTTTGTCCAAATTCCGGTAGTGGAACCGGCCGCCATCGGGCAGGTCCTTTTTTACGAAGCGCAACAAAACGTTCCCTACCCGATCGAGGAAGTCTCCTGGGCCTATCAGGTCTTGCCGGACCGCGAGGAGGGCAAGTTCGGCGCCCTGATCATCGCGACCAAGACGGAGGCCCTCGAAGCAACCGTCGAAGCCCTGCGCGCCGCCAAACTGGTACCCGACTTTATCGAGACCTCTCCGACGGCGCTATACAATGCCTTTCGCTACAACTATCCCGACGCCCGCGGTTGTTCGCTGCTGATCGACATCGGATCGCGTGCCACCAACCTCCTTTTTGTCGAGGGAGACGAATTTTTCATCCGCACTCTCCCGATCGGCGGCAACTCGATCACCGTCGCCCTGCAGAAGAAATTCGAAGGCCTGAGCTTCAACGAACTAGAGCAGTTCAAATGCACCGACGGCCTCATTCCGCCTCCGGGCAATTATGAAGGGGCCAAGAACGAGGACATTGCGGAGATGGCCAAAATTTCGCGCGCAGTGATGACCCGGATCCACAACGAGATCACCCGGTCCGTGACTTTTTACTGCACGTCACAAAAGGGTTCTGCACCCGTGCAGGTCTACCTCGCCGGGGGCGGTGCGTCTATGCCCTACACCTTGGAGTTTTTCAACGAAAAGCTCTCCCTACCCATCGAATTTTTCAACCCGGTAAGACGCATCGGCATCGGACCCGGCGTGGACGGGGAGAGCCTCTCCCGCTCGGCCCACTTGCTCGGGGAATGCGTCGGCCTCGCCCTGCGGGAGCTAGCCGGAGAGTGTCCCGTGGCGATAAGCCTTAAAGCGCCCTCTTTGGAACAAGCGGCGGCCGACCAGCGGCGCCGTCCCTTTCTCGTGGCTGCCGCGGCGGGACTGGTCGGGGCCATTGGTTTGCTCGGACTGTATTACCACAGTGCGGCCGGGAGCTTGGCCCGGATCAACGCAGACATCCAAGCCAGCATCGCGCCGCTGGAGCAAATCTCGCAGCAAATTTCGCAACTCAACGACGAGAAGGCCCGCTTGCTCAAAGACGGTGCCGACTTGGCGGCCGCCCCGCTGTTGCGTGCCGGCTGGGTCGAGATCATCAATGAGTTAAACCAGCGGCTACCGGAAAAATTCATCTGGGTGACCAGACTTTCGCCCCACCCTGCTGTTCCGGGGTTCGCCCCCGGCGACGGCGACCGCACCCCGCAGCCGGCTACCGCTGGCGGCGAGACCAGCGCATCCTCTGAACC
>CAMBSX010000015.1 GCA_945870655.1 Chthoniobacter flavus
CGTGGTGGTGACCACCAGGGCCAGAGGTGTCGTCCCGACGTATTCACCATTGAGCTCGACGATCAGACCCGGGGGCCAACTGCGAATGTCGATCGTCTTGACCGGTTCGGCCACTCTGATCTCGGGCTCAGGCGTGGTTGCACACGAGGTGACAAAGAGAACCAGGAGAAGAATGGACCGAGGCATGGGGGAAAATGAACAGGTCAGGACAAGGCGACAAAGAAGTTTGTGCGTCATAAAGGCTGCCCCGAGGCGGACCACCCCACCGCGATAGCCTCACTCAACAGAGCGCCAAGGGTTCGCCTTGCCTCCTCAGGTCCGTCCGTGAAGCCGGTGCAAAGCCCCTCCGTCATGCCGAGGCAACGGAGAGGTCATGCCGGAGCCGTCAATACGCACAATACGTCTCATGAAAGGCCAGATCCAATCTGATCAACTGCTCCTGCACGCCATCGAGGTATTCATGCAAACCATGACTGAAAATGCTGTCGGGCGTGGCGTAGTCGAGCTGCGAGCGGAGCAACCCCGACAGTCTCTCCGGTTCGTTGCGAAAACGGCCCTCCTCGGTGGCCGAAATGAGATGGAACACTTCATCGAGGCGGTCCACACAAAAGCGGATGGAGCGCGGAAACTCGGCGTGGCAAACGAGGAATTCGGCCACCCCCCATGGCGTGACGTTGCCCTGGCGGATTTTCAGATAAGCCTCCATTCCGCTGCAAGAACGCAGCACAGACATCCACTGCGAGATGTCGACATTACCCCCCACCTGCTCCCCGCTCGGCAACAAGATGTGGTATTTCAAATCAAGGATGCGCGTCGTGCTGTCGGCCCGTTCGATAAATTTGCCGGCCTGCACGAAACGCCATGCTTCGCTGTGCGTCATAGTCGCATCCGTCACCCCCTGGATGAGCTGCGACGCGTAGGTCACTTTATCGTAGAATTCGTGGGAATTGGCCCGGAAGTCGCGAGCGGCGGAGCCGTCGCGGAAAAAAAGCCAGAGCGCGTTGATCTGCTCCCACATTTCGCTCGAAATCTGGTCGCGGACGGCACGCGCATTCTCGCGCGCATAGTTGATACACGAGCTGATCGAGTTAGGATTGCGCCGCTCGAAGGTGACATAGTCCAGCACGGCTGCCGCGGTGAATTCCTCATGCAACCGGTTGAAAAGCTCGGTGTCTTCCAATGTGCTCAGGATCGGCCCCCAAAACTGCCGTTCCGTTTCGACGCCGCGGCTCTCGAAATCGAGCAACATCTGCACATTCACGTCGAGCAGGCGCGCATTGTTCTCGGCCCGCTCGATGTAGCGGCCCATCCAGTAAGTGGAATCTCCCACGCGGCTCAGCATGACTCAGTCTCTCCATCCAACACCCAGGTGTCTTTGCTCCCGCCGCCCTGCGAGGAATTGACCACAAGCGAACCTTCACGCATAGCCACGCGGGTCAGCCCTCCGGGAATGATCCGCACTTCCTCGCCGCAGAGGATAAAGGGCCGCAAATCGATGTGCCGCCCCTGCATCGACCCGCCGCACCAGGCGGGGGATCGGGACAACGAGATGACCGGCTGGGCCACGAAGTTGCGCGGGTCGGCCTCGATCATCTGACGAAACCGGGCGATTTCGCCGGTTGTCGCCTGCGGACCGATGAGCATACCGTAGCCGCCACTTTCATTGGCCGATTTGACGACAAGCTTGGCCAAATTGTTTAAGATGTACTTGCGGTCGGAATCCACAGCGGAAAGGAATGTTTCCACGTTGGGCAGGACAGGCTCTTCTCCGAGGTAAAATTTGATCATGGCCGGGACGTAGTAATAGACAACTTTGTCATCGGCCACTCCCGTACCGATCGAATTGGCCAGACTGACATTACCTTTGCGATAAGCCTCGACCAAGCCGGGCACACCGAGAAGGGAGTCCGGGCGGAAGACGCTGGGGTCAAGGAAGTCGTCGTCAATCCGCCGATAGATGACGTGCACCGGCTTGAGTCCCTTCGTCGTCTTCATGAACACCCTGTCGTTCTGCACCAGAAGGTCCGCCCCGGTGACAATTTCGATCCCCATGGACCGCGCGAGAAAAGAGTGCTCGAAATAGGCGGCGTTGTGGATGCCCGGGGTAAGCAAGACCGTGGTCGGATCGCCCGCCGCGCTGGCCGGCGCCACGTAATGGAGGACATCGACCAAGTCCTGGGCGTAACGATCGACCGGCCGCACCCCGTAGCGGGCGAACAATTGCGGGAAGACACGCTTCATGGTCATGCGGCTCTCCAAGACATAAGAAACACCGGACGGACAACGGGCGTTGTCCTCCAACACCAAGTATCGGCCCTTGCGGTCGCGGATCAGGTCGGTCCCGCACACGTGGATGTAAATGTTTTTCGGGACATCGAAGCCCATAAATTCCGGACGGAAATGTTTCGCGCTGCGGATGATTTCTTGGGGAATAACCCCTTCTTTCACGATGCGCTGCTCATGGTAAATGTCGTGGAGGAAGGCATTCAGCGCGTTGAGACGTTGTTTGAGACCCCCCTCAATCTGGCGCCATTCATCAGCCGGAATGATGCGCGGCACGAGATCGAAGGGGAAAATGCGCTCCGTGCCTTCCTGCTGATCGTTGTAGACCGTGAAGGTGATCCCCTGGTTCAAGTAGGACCGCTCGGCGATCTGGCGCTTACGGTCGAAGTCCTCGACGGAGAGGGCTTCCGCCCGCCGCAAAAGTTTGGCGTAGTGGGGCCGGACCTGACCCCGCCCGGAGAACATCTCATCATAGAAGTCACCCGGGTCGTATTCTTGGAACAGGGAGGCCATGGCGAAGGAATGAGACTACACCTGAGCATGAATTGTGCCATCCCCCGTGTGCCAATGGCCGGTTTTATCGCCCCACGCGCAAAGCATCGCGGGCGGCAACGACCCGCGCGAGGGCCGTCTCGGGCGAGGAACCGAATGCCGTTAGGTGCCCCATCTTGCGCCCCGCCCGGGGCTCCGCCTTGCCGTAGAGGTGGATCTTCACATCGCCGAGGGCCGCGGCGGCTGCCCAGCGCGGTTCCCCTTCCGCCCATAAATCCCCCAGCAAATTGGCCATCGCGCAGGGGAGCAACAATTCCGGCGATCCCAAAGGCCAAGTGCCGACGGCACGAACCTGTTGCTCGAACTGGCTGGTCACGCAGGCGTCGATGGAAAAGTGTCCGCTGTTGTGCGGACGCGGGGCGAGCTCGTTGACCAGCAATGTCCCGTCGGGGAGAAGAAACATTTCGACGGCCAATACGCCGACGAAATCAAGGCTCGCGGCGATAGCCCGGGCCAGTTGCTCGGCACGCCCCGCCACATCCGGGGATACCCGGGCCGGCACCACCGTTGTGTCGAGGATGTGGTTGCGGTGCATGTTCTCGCAGACGGGATAGCACGCCGTCTGGCCATCCATTCCACGGCCGACGATGACGGAGACCTCCATGACAAAGGGCACTTGAGCCTCGAGCACGAAAGGCCCTCCTGAAAGGTCACACTGCATCGCATCCTTGGCGGATTCCAGCCTGCGCTGGCCCTTGCCGTCGTATCCAAACGATGCCGTTTTCAAAATAGCGGGGTAGCCCGTGAGGAGTGCCGCCGCCGACAAGTCCTCCGCTGTGGCCACCTTGGCCCAGGCAGGCAAAGGAAACCCGGCTGCGGCGAGGAACTCCTTTTCCCGGGCGCGATTTTGGGTGATATGGAGAATCTCGCCGCGCGGACGAACTTCGGCATGCTCGGCGGCCCACTGGAGGGTTTGCCGCGGAATATTTTCAAATTCGAAAGTGAGCACGTCGACACCCCGCGCGAAGGCCCTGACAGCTTCCTCGTCGAGATAGTCCCGCGTGGTCTCCTCATCGGCCACCTGCCCCGCCGGGGAGTCATGCTCGGGGACAAAAACGTTCACCCGGTAGCCCATGCTTCGCGCCGCGAGGATGAACATGCGTCCAAGCTGGCCGCCCCCCATCAACCCGATGCGGCTGCCCGGAGCGAGAACACGGCTCATGACGGCAGCTGGCCCGGAACCAGAACGCTTTTGGTCTGCCGCACCCGGAATTTTTCCAGCACCCTGTGCACCCGCGCGTCGCCCAGTGACAAAATCGACGCGGCGAGAAGTGCCGCGTTGGTCGCCCCCGGTTCGCCGATGGCCAAGGTGCCGACCGGAATGCCAGCGGGCATCTGCGCGATGGAAAGCAAGGAGTCAAGGCCCTCGAGCGCCCGACTCCGGACCGGGACTCCGAGAACGGGCAGGTCGGTATGAGCAGCCACCATGCCGGGCAAATGAGCCGCGCCCCCCGCACCGGCAATGATCACCTGGATGCCCCGCCCGCGAGCCGTCTTGGCATAGGTTGCCATGAAATCAGGGGTGCGGTGGGCCGAGACAACGCGTTTCTCATGCGCGATGCCCATCTTGGCCAAAACCTCGGCGGCATGTTGCATCGTGGGCCAGTCCGATTTGCTGCCCATGATGATGCCGACGAGAGGTTTTTGCTTTTTCATGACGTGCGCCTTGCCCGGCTTTATTGCTTAAATCATCCCGCTGGGAGGAACAAGACTGGCAAGGCCAACTGCCGAAAAAATCCGCCTCAACAGTCGAAAGATTCCTTTATCGGAAGCATCGTGCCCATTAGGCTCCCGCCCGGGCCGCGGACGGCCCTCGATCCGATCATGGCAAAAGCAACCCAACCAGCCAACCGACCCGTGCTCGACGTCGCCGGGAAGACCCTGCTCGTGGCCAACCGCAGCGAGATCGCCATCCGTGTTTTCCGGGCTGCCAACGAGCTGCGCATGCGGACCATCGCGGTTTACGCGGAGGAGGATCGCTTCTCTATCCACCGCTTCAAGGCAGACCAAGCTTATGTGGTCGGTCGCGGCAAGGGGCCGGTCGGGGCTTATCTCGACATTCAAAGCATCATCGGGCTGGCCCTCGATCGCGGGGTGGACATGATCCACCCCGGCTACGGCTTTCTTGCCGAAAATGCCGACTTCGCGCGCGCCTGCCGGGACGCTGGCATCACCTTCGTTGGTCCGAGCCCGGAGTTGCTCGAAATGATGGGCGACAAAACCGCCGCGCGCGCCCTGGCCATCAAACTCGGCGTCCCCGTCCTCCCCGGAACGGAGGAAGCCGTGGAGCAACGTTCGGAGGCCATCAAGGTCGCGAAAAAAATCGGCTTCCCGCTGATTATCAAAGCGGCCTTCGGCGGCGGCGGCCGCGGAATGCGCGTGGTCCGCAAGGAAGGCGATCTCGTCGCGCTCCTCGACGAAGCCCGCAACGAAGCGGGTCGCGCTTTTGGCAATCCGGCCGTCTTTCTCGAAAAATACATCCCCCGGGCCAAGCACATCGAGGTGCAAATCCTCGGCGATGCCCACGGCAGCGTGCTTCACCTGCACGAACGCGACTGCTCAGTGCAGCGCCGTCACCAAAAGGTGGTCGAGGTGGCCCCGTCGATTAACTTGCCAGAGGGGGTCCGGGCCGACCTCTGCTCGGCAGCAGTCAAAATTGCCCGTGGTATCGGTTACAACAACGCGGGCACGGTGGAATTCCTTTACGACTCCGACCGTCACGAGTGGTTTTTCATCGAAATGAATCCGCGCATCCAGGTCGAGCACACGGTGACCGAGCAAATCACCGGCATTGACCTCGTGCGCTCGCAAATCCTGGTGGCCGCGGGCGCGCGCCTGCACGGTCCCGAACTCGCCCTGCCGCCGCAGGAAGCCGTCCCCCGCAACGGCTTCGCCGTGCAGTGCCGGGTTACCACGGAAGACCCGGCCAACGGATTCACCCCGAACTACGGCAAGATCGTCACCTACCGCAGCGCCGCCGGTTTCGGCGTGCGTCTCGATTCGGGCATGGGCACGACCGGCAGCACGATCACACCATTTTACGATTCCTTGCTGGTCAAGATCACCACCTCCGGCCAGACCTTCCCGGTCGCCCTCGACCGCATGCACCGCGCCTTGCGCGAATTCCGCATTCGCGGCGTGAAGACCAACATGCCTTTTCTCGAGAATGTGGTGACCAACCCCGTCTTCCGCTCGGGCGACGCCACCACCACGTTCATCGACAAAACCCCGGCGCTCTTCGAATTCAAACCACGCCGTGACCGCGCCTCCAAGCTGATGCAATTCCTCGCCGATGTCTCGATCAACGGGAACGCCGAAGCCAAAGGGTATCGCCCGCCCGGCCGCCTGGGCCCCGCGCCGCTGCCCCGCGTGGACCTGCGCGTCGACCCGCCGGCCGGCACCCGCCAGCAACTGCTCAAACTCGGACCCGAAAAGTTCGCCCAGTGGACACGCCGGCAGAAGCGCGCCCTCTTTACCGACACCACCTTTCGCGATGCCCACCAGTCCCTCCTCGCGACACGCGTGCGCACCCATGACATGCTCCTGGTGGCCGATGCGGTGGCCCGCCGCACCCCGGAACTCTTCAGCCTCGAAATGTGGGGCGGTGCCACCTTCGACGCCGCCATGCGTTTCCTGCGCGAAGACCCGTGGGAGCGCCTCCGCGCCCTGCGAGAAAAAGTGCCCAACATCTGTTTCCAGATGCTCTTCCGCGGTTCCAACGCGGTTGGGTACTCGAATTATCCTCCGAATGTGGTAGCCGGCTTCGTCCGCCACGCGGCGGAGAGCGGCATGGACATCTTCCGTGTTTTCGACTCGCTCAATGACCTTTCGAACATGAGTGCCGCCATGGAAGCCGTCCGCGGCACCAAAGCGGTATGCGAAGGTACCATCTGTTACACCGGCGATATCCTTGACCCCCGCCGAACCAAGTATTCGCTCAAATATTACGTGAAACTGGCCCGGGAGCTGGAAAAGATGGGGGCGCATTTTATCGCGATCAAAGACATGGCCGGCCTCTGCCGTCCTTTCGCCGCCCGCGCCCTGCTCAAAGCCCTTCGCGCCGAGACCGATCTGCCACTCCACTTTCACACCCACGACACCAGTGGCGTCAATGCCGCCTCGGTGCTGGCCGCCATTGAGTCGGGGGCGGACATTGTCGACTCCGCGATCAGTTCGATGTCCGGGTCGACCTCCCAACCGAATCTCAACAGCCTCGTCGCCGCCCTGCAGCACACCCCGCAAGACAGTGGCCTCGACCTCGACGCGCTCAACGAGTTCGCCGATTACTGGGAGCGGGTCCGCACCTTCTACGCCCCCTTCGACACCGCTCCACGCACCGGCAGTGCGGAGGTTTACTTGCATGAAATGCCCGGCGGGCAGTTCACCAACTTAAAAGAGCAGGCCGCTTCCATGGGCCTCGCCCACCGCTGGCCGGAGATCGCCCGCTGCTACGCCGAGGTCAACCAACTCTTCGGAGACATCGTCAAGGTCACACCGTCAAGCAAAGTGGTGGGTGACATGGCCCTGTTTCTTTTCACCCGCGGGATCAAACCGGCCGACGTCCCCAATCTCCCGCCCGGCACACCCTTCCCCGAATCCGTCAAAGATATGCTGGCCGGCGGCCTGGGTAATCCCATCGGCGGATGGCCCAAAAACGTGGTCAAAGCCGTATTGGGCACAACCAAAGCCAAACCCGCCCGCGCGGCCAAGGTCAGTCTCCCGGCCGTCCGCAAGGAGTTGGCGGGTAAACTCAAGCACGCCCCCGACGAGGACGAAGTCTACAGCCACCTCATGTATCCGGAGGTCTTCGCCGCCTTCAACAAATTCGCCCGCGAGTTCGGGGATGTCAGCGTCCTGCCGACCCCCGCCTTTTTCTACGGACTCAAACCCGGCGAAGAAATCGCCGTGGAAATCGAGCAGGGCAAAACTCTTTTTATCAAACTGGTCAATCTCGGCCCGGTCGACAAAGACGGACACCGCATCGTGTTTTTCGAGCTCAACGGTATGCCGCGCGAAGTCACCATCACCGACAAATCACTGCAAGCCACGAAGAAAACCCGCCGCAAGGCCGACGCCTCCAAACCCCTCGAGATCGGCGCACCCATCCCCGGCATGATCACCAATCTCGACCATGGCGCGGGCGCCAAACTGGCCAAAGGCGCCAAGATCCTCACCATGGAGGCCATGAAGATGCAAACCACCATCTACGCGCCCTGCGACGGCGCGATCGACGAGCTTTTTGTGGCCAGCGGCGACGCCGTCGACGCCGGGGATTTGCTGGTCAGGATGCGGGAGTGATTCCCACGCAGGGGCTGTGATTATAACCGACGGCTTACCGTCGCGCGGCATCGTATGCGGCCGGCCTCTCGGTCAGCCCGCTTTGCCTACCTCCGTGGCCGCGACCACCTCCTCGAGCCTCCCGGTCCGAACATCATAAAGATACCCGTAGACCGGAATGGACTTCGGCACGAGCGGGTGATTGCGCACTTTTTCCACGTCGTCGATCACCGCCTGACGGTCGTCGGTGAAGGTCAGCCAGTCGATGCTCGAACCCACCGCCGAACCGGGTCCCTGCCCCACGTCGCGCCAGCCATGCTCGTCAATCACGGCCTGCTCCAGGCTTTTATCCAGCAGATCTGCCATGATCTGGTTGTTGAAAAGAACCATGCCGCAATCCGTGTGGTGGATGACGAAAAATTCCTTCGTCCCGAGAAGCTTGTAGGAAATGACCAGCGAGCGGATGGCGTCGTCGCTGGCCCGGCCGCCGGCATTGCGGATGACGTGCGCGTCTCCCTCCGATAAGCCTGCCAGCTTGGCGGGGTCAACCCGTGCGTCCATGCAGGTCAAGACGGCAAAACGCCGCCCGGGGGGCAGCGGGAGTTTTCCTTTGTCGCCAAACTGGGCGGCATATTCGGTATTCGCTTTCTCAACACTTTGGACCACGGAGGATTTGCTCGTCATCTTGGTAAAATAACCATCCGAGGTCCTTTTGGCCAGCGTGATCAGGGCATTGACCCCGCCGCCGAATCCCTGTGCAATCCGCGCCTACGCTCATGGACTGGAACCTTGCCATCACCAACGTCCTCAACCCCGCCGCCCTTTTCTTCGCGCTGGGCTTCACCGCCGTTTTGCTCAAGACGGACCTCGAAATCCCCGCGCCACTGCCGAAACTTTTCTCCCTCTATCTCATCATCGCCATCGGCTACACGGGCGGGACCAAACTCGCCGCGTCCGGACTTACCCCGACCGTCCTGCTCTACATCGCCGCAGCAATGGTCATGGCGTTACTCGTGCCCCTGGTCGTCTTTTTTGCCTTGCGGAAATTTCTTTCCGTTTACGACGCCGCCGCGATGGCCGCAACCTACGGGTCGATCAGCATTGTCACTTTCATCGTCGGCACCGAATTCCTCGCCCGCAACAACGAGACCTATGGTGGCTACATGGTGGCGATCATGTCGCTGATGGAATCGCCCGCCATCATCGCCGGCATTTTTCTGGTGCGAATGTGTGCCCCGCGACGCGTGCTGAACGCACCGAAAACCACGGCGTCCTCGCTCCTCCGGGAATCTTTCCTCAACGCCTCGGTTTTTCTCTTGCTGGGCAGCCTGGTTATCGGTTGGGTCACTGGTCCGGCCCACGGCAAATCGCTCGAGCCCTTCATGTCGGGGCTCTTCAAAGGCATGGTCATCTTCTTCCTCCTCGACACTGGCATGCACGCCGGGCGCCTCGTCGGACTCTTCAAAAAAACGGGCGCTCCGCTGGTTATCTTTGGCCTGGTCGCCCCGCTGGTCAGCGGCGCCCTCGGACTCCTCGTGGCCCGAGCTATCGGCATGGCCCCGGGCGACGCCCTGCTCTTTGTTATCCTCTGCGCCAGCGCCAGCTACATTGTCGCGCCCGCGGCCATGCGCCACGCCATTCCGGAGTCAAACCCCGGTCTGGTCGAACTCCTCTCCCTCGGCATCACCTTCCCCTTCAATATCACCGTCGGCATTCCTCTGTATTGGTCTGCCATCCGGTGGATGTGGGGCCTGGCTTGATCGAAACACCCGTCGTTCCCACGCCAGCTCTGAAGGTATCGATCCGGCTGCGTCTGTGGCCGCGATCTCGGACTGTGTCATTTTGTCGCGCAGGGCGTCCCCGCCTGTGCCATGTACGCCAATGTGACACACTTTGAGCGCGCTCTTTCCCAACCGACTATTTTCCATAAGTCACTCGTCACAAGTCACATGTCACTGGTAACACCCCCTTGGCCCCAATCCTGCTCACTTCCGCTACTCAAACCTTAATTTTCTAAGACTTTATGAGCAAAATCCTCGGTATCGACCTCGGCACAACCAACTCCTGCATGTCCGTGATGGAAGGCGGAGAACCCGTCGTGCTGGAAAACAGTGAAGGCGCGCGCACCACGCCGTCCGTCGTTGCTTTCGCCAAGAACGGCGAGCGCCTCGTCGGCCAAGCCGCCAAGCGCCAAGCCGTCACTAATCCTACCAACACCGTCTTCTCGGTGAAGCGCTTCATGGGGCGCAAGTTCGACGAACTCAACGATGAGGACAAACGCGTCCCCTACAAATTGGTCAAAGCGGCCAACGGTGATGCCCATATCGAACTCGACATCAACGGACAAAAGAAATCCTTCAGCCCGCCGGAAGTCAGCGCGATGATTCTGGCCAAACTCAAATCCGACGCGGAAGCCAAGCTCGGTGAAAAAATCACCCAAGCGGTCATCACCGTCCCGGCCTATTTCAACGACTCGCAGCGCAACGCGACCAAGGACGCCGGCAAAATCGCCGGTCTCGAGGTCTTGCGCATCATCAACGAACCGACCGCAGCCTCCCTCGCCTACGGCCTCGACAAAAAGAAAGACGAGAAGATTGCCGTCTATGATCTCGGCGGCGGCACCTTCGACATCTCGGCCCTCGAAATCGGGGACGGTGTCTTTGAGGTCAAAGCGACCAACGGCGACACGCACCTCGGCGGCGACGACTGGGATCACAAAATCATGGACTGGATCATTGCGGAATTCAAAGCGGACTCCGGCATCGATCTCTCCAAGCAACCCGACGCCGTGCAGCGGATCAAAGAGGAGGCGGAAAAAGCCAAGATCGCCCTTTCCTCCGCCCAGGAGTATGAGATCAACCTGCCCTTCGTCACCGCCGACGCGAGTGGTCCGAAGCACATCCAGAAAAAGCTCACCCGCTCGAAACTCGAACAGCTGACGGACGACCTCTTCACCCGGACGATCAAGCCGGTCGAGGCATGCTTGAAGGATGCCAAGCTCGGCAAAAACGAAGTGAATGAACTCGTTCTCGTCGGTGGCATGACCCGCATGCCCAAGGTCATCGAGACAGCCAAGAATCTCATCGGACGGGACCCGCATCGCGGGGTCAACCCCGACGAAGTTGTGGCCATTGGGGCGGCCATCCAAGGCGGCGTGCTCAAGGGCGACGTGAAGGACGTGCTCCTGCTCGACGTGACCCCGCTGACCCTTGCCATCGAGACGGCCGGCGGCATCGCCACGCCGATGATCCCGCGCAACACCACCATCCCGACCAAGAAGTCGCAGATCTTCTCCACTTACAGCGACAACCAGCCCGGGGTGGAAATCAAGGTTCTGCAAGGCGAGCGCCCCATGGCCAAGGACAACAAACAGTTGGGCACTTTCCACCTCGACGGGATCCCGCCGGCTCCCCGCGGGCTGCCCCAGATCGAAGTGACCTTCGACATCGATGCCAACGGCATCCTCAACGTTTCGGCCAAAGACCTCGGTTCCGGCAAAGAGCAAAAAATCTCCATCACCGGTTCGAGCGGACTCTCCAAAGACGAAGTCGAAAAGATGCAGAAGGAAGCCGAGGCGCACGCCGCGGATGACGCCAAGGCGAAAGAAGGCGTGGAGGCGCGCAACAATGCCGATTCCCTAGCCTACCAGTGCGAGAAACAACTCAAGGACCTCGGCGACAAAGTTCCCGGCAACCTCAAGAAGGACGTCGAGGACCTCGTGGCCAAGGTGCGGGAAGCTCTCAAGGGTTCGGACACGGAGGCGATCAAATCCTCCGCCGACGCCCTGCAGGCCAAGTTCCAGGAAGTGAGCAGCGAACTCTACAAGCAAGCCTCGGCCCAGCAGGCCCCGCCCCCGCCGCAAGGCGACGCCGCGGGTCCCGGCGCGACAGCCGATGCCGGTGCGGCCAAACAGGGCGACGTCGTTGACGCCGAATTTGAAATGGTCGACGAGGATAAAAAATCCTAACCCGGCCAGAACTTTGAACCCGCGCGGGCGGACGGGTGTCCGTCCGCGCATTCAACAACCCAAAACCAACCAACGGAGGTAAGAAACCAAAAATATGGCAGCCAAAGTAAAACCGATCGGCGACCGCGTGCTCGTTGAGCCGCTCGACGAAAAGGAAACGGTCAAAGGCGGGATTATCATTCCCGACACCGCCAAAGAAAAACCCCAAGAAGGCAAAATTGTCGCGGTCGGCACCGGTAAGACGGACGACAACGGCAAGAAAGTCGAGTTTGTGGTCAAAGTCGGCGACAAAGTGCTCTTCAGCAAATACGGGGGCACGGAAATCAAGGTGGACGACAAGTCCTACCTCATCATGCGTGAAGACGATATCTTAGGCGTCCTCAGCTAAAAACTGAATCACTGAAAATTGTAAACTGAATACTTAAAAAATTATGGCATCTAAACAATTGGAATTCGATGAAGCCGCGCGGCACAGCCTGCTCCGTGGCGTCGAGAAATTGGCCAAGGCAGTCAAGGCGACCCTCGGGCCGTCCGGACGCAACGTCATCCTCGACAAAAAATTCGGCAGCCCGACCATCACCAAGGACGGCGTCACCGTCGCCAAGGAGATCGAACTCGAGAATCCTTACGAAAACATGGGCGCCCAGCTCGTCCGCGAAGTCGCGTCGAAAACGTCCGACATCGCCGGAGACGGCACCACCACCGCCACCGTTCTGGCCGAAGCGATTTATCGCGAAGGTCTCAAGAACGTGACCGCCGGAGCCAACCCGACCTCGCTGCAGCGCGGCATCAACAAGGCCGTCGAGGCCGTCGTTGCCGAACTCGGCAAGATCTCGAAAAAGGTCTCCGACAGCAGTGAGATCGCGCAGGTCGCGACTGTCTCGGCCAACTGGGACAAAACCATCGGCCAGATCATCGCCGACGCAATGGAGAAAGTCGGCAAGGATGGAACCATCACGGTGGAAGAAGCCAAGTCGATCGAAACTTCCCTCGACGTTGTCGAGGGCATGCAGTTCGACAAGGGCTATCTCTCGCCTTACTTCGCGACCAACGCGGAGGCGATGGAAGCCGTTCTGGAGAACGCCTACATCCTCATCCACGAGAAGAAAATCAGCAGCTTGAAGGACCTCCTTCCTTTGCTCGAGAAAGTGGCCAAAGGCGGCCGTCCTCTCCTTATCATCGCGGAAGACGTCGAAGGCGAAGCCCTCGCCACCCTCGTGGTCAACAAGCTCCGTGGCACCCTGCAGGTCTGCGCCGTCAAAGCCCCCGGCTTCGGCGACCGCCGCAAAGCCATGCTTGAAGACATCGCTGTCCTCACTGGCGGCCGTTGCATCACCGAAGATCTCGGCATCAAGCTCGAGAGCATCACCCTCGATGACCTCGGCAAGGCCAAGCGCGTCGTGGTGGAAAAGGAAGCCACCACCATCGTCGAAGGTGAAGGCAAGAGCAAAGACATCCAGGGCCGCGTTGCCCAGATCCGCCGCCAGATCGAGGAAACCACCTCGGACTACGACCGCGAGAAGCTCCAGGAGCGCCTCGCCAAGTTGGCCGGCGGTGTTGCCGTCATCAATGTCGGCGCCGCGACCGAGACCGAGATGAAGGAGAAGAAAGCCCGCGTCGAAGACGCCCTCCACGCCACCCGTGCGGCGGTCGAGGAAGGCATCGTCCCCGGCGGCGGCGTCGCCCTCATCCGGGCCCAGAAGGCCCTGACCAACCTCAAGCTCGAAGGTGATGAAGCCATCGGCGCCCAGATCGTGCACCGCGCGGTCGAAGCCCCGCTCCGCCAACTCGCCGACAACGCGGGCCTCGAAGGCGCGCTCATTGTGCAGGAAGTCAAGAAGGGCAAAGGAAACGAAGGCTACAACGTTGCCACCGGCAGCTACGAAGACCTCGTCAAAGCCGGCGTGGTCGACCCGACCAAGGTGACCCGCAGCGCCCTGCAGAATGCCGCTTCGATCAGCGGCCTTCTCCTCACCACCGAGGCTCTCGTCACGGAGATCCCGGAAAAGGAGAAAGCCCCGGCGATGCCCGGCGGCGGCATGGGCGGTATGGGCGGCATGGACTACTAAGTCCCGTCTCAACCCAACTCACAACGGGGCGGCCATATGGCCGCCCCGTTTTTTTGCCCCACTCTGGACAAGGTGACCCGCGGCGGGTACGAGCAGGCGATGCCGCACCCGGACGCCCCCAAAATGTTGGCTTGGGGCATCCTCGCGACCGGGCGCATTGCCCGAAGTTTTGCCCGCGGCGTGAGCCGCTCCACCCATGGATACCTTGCGGCTGTCGGAAGCCGTTCGCTCGAGAATGCGGAGCGATTCGCCCGCGAATTCCCCGGAATTCGCACCCACTCCTCCTACGAGGCGCTGCTGGCCGATCCCGGGGTGCAGGCTGTCTACATTGCCACCCCTCACCCGCAACATGTCGAGTGGGCCGTCCGTGCAGCCGCTGCGGGTAAGCACGTGCTCTGCGAAAAACCCGCCGGACTGAACCGCGACGAGATGTTGAGGATGGCCGGAGCCGCGCGTGCCTCTTCGGTCATTTTCATGGAGGCTTTCATGTACCGTTGCCACCCGCAAACCGCGCAGCTGATCAAAATGGTCCGCGCAGGGGTACTCGGCGAAATCCGACTGATCCAAAGCTCCTTCGGGTTCAATGCCCCATTCGACCCCGGGTCAAGATTGTGGTCAAACGCGGCGGCGGGCGGCGGCATTCTCGACGTCGGCTGTTACCCCGTCTCCATGGCGCGCTTGCTCGCCGGAGCCATGGTCGGCGCGCCATTCCTCGATCCGATTGAGGTCACCGGCGCGGGACAACTCCACCCGGAGACGGGCGTCGATCTCGTCGCCGCTGCTACACTCCGCTTCCCCACCGGGCTGGTGGCCCAGGTTGCCGCGAGCCTTGGTATCGAACAGGACAACACGCTGCGCGTCTACGGGACCCGCGGAATGCTACGCGTTCCCGCCCCATACCAACCCGCGTGCGGGGTCGAACCGGCTCGATTTTTCCTGCGCACGGAGGGCGGGGAGGAAACCATCACGGTGGTAGCCCCATCCACGCTTTACGAATTCGAAGCCGACGCCTTTGCCCGTGCCGTAGCTCAAGGCCTCCACGAGGTTCCTGCCATGACAGTGGCCGACTCGCTCGGCAATATGGCCACACTGGACCGGTGGCGTGCGGCCATCGGTCTGGTTTACGAACAGGAAAAAATAGGACACCCGCCTGCTTAAACCATCACGACCCGCCGGGGCAAATCGCCTTCTGGCATGACCCGGGGACATTCGTCCTTTTGGCAAAAGCTGGACCAGCAGCCATCAATCCAGCAAAACCTCCGGCGATCCGCCCTGTGGGAAAAGATGGTCTTGGTTCCTACCTGAGGACTGCCTTACAACAACCCTGCAGACAGCAGGCGCGACCCTTGGTTCAAAAAGGGCCGACGCTATGATTCTGGAGTTCTGCCAGCCCGACGTTTTGCCATCCATGAAAATCCGCCAAGAATCCGACAGCATGGGAGCCATTGAGGTTCCTTCCGACCGCTACTACGGAGCCCAGACCGCCCGCTCTCTCCTTCATTTTGACATCGGGGACGACACCAAACCGCGCGAACTGATCCGCGCCCTCGGGGTGCTGAAAAAAGCCTGTGCCTTGGTCAATGAGGACCTGGGAAAGCTCCCGTCCGAAAAGTCTGCGCTCATTGCCCGGGCCGCCGACGAAGTGATCGCCGGCCGACTCGACGACCACTTCCCCTTGCGCATCTGGCAAACCGGGTCCGGCACCCAAAGCAACATGAATGCCAACGAGGTTATCTCGAACCGCGCCATTGAACTCGCCGGGGGCGAGATGGGATCGAAATCTCCCGTGCACCCCAACGACCACGTCAACATGTCGCAGTCATCGAACGACACCTTTCCAACGGCCATGTCCATTGCCGCGGCAGAAGTCGTCGTCCACAACCTCCTCCCGGCTGTGCGAGAACTGCGCAGCGTCCTCGACACCAAAGCCAAAGCCTTTGACGGCATCGTCAAGATCGGCCGCACCCACCTTCAGGACGCCACACCGATCACCCTCGGGCAAGAATTCTCCGGCTACGTAGCCCTCCTCGATGCGGATCTCGGCCGGATCGAAACCACTCTGCCCGGGATCATGTCGCTCGGCATTGGTGGTACCGCCGTCGGTACGGGACTCAACTCCCACCCGGAGTTCGGAGACCGCGCGGCCAAAACCATCAGCGACTTGACCGGACTCCCCTTCACCTCAAATCCCAACAAATTCGCCGCTCTTTCAGCCCACGACGAATTTGTCTTTGCCTCCGGCGCACTCAAGACCCTCGCTTGCTCGCTCATGAAAATCGCCAACGACATCCGCTGGCTGGCCAGCGGACCGCGTTGCGGACTAGGTGAGTTGACCATCCCCGAAAACGAACCCGGTTCATCCATCATGCCGGGCAAGGTCAATCCCACCCAAAGCGAAGCCATGACCATGGTCTGCTGCCAGGTTATGGGAAACGACGCCACCATCGGCTTCGCCGGATCCCAGGGCAACTTCGAGCTCAACGTCTTCAAGCCCGTGATCATCCACAACTTCCTGCACAGTGTCCGCCTGCTTTCCGATGCCTGCCGGTCCTTTACCCGGCACTGCGCCGCTGGCATCGAGCCGAATTTGGAACGCATCGAGCACTACGTGCAAGACTCCCTCATGCTGGTCACTGCCCTCAACCCCCACATCGGCTACGACAAGGCCGCGGAGATTGCCAAAAAGGCGCACAAGGAGAAGACCAGCCTCCGCGAAGCCGCCATCGGTTCGGGTCACCTCACTGGCGAACAATTCGACCAGTGGGTCGACCCCGAAGCCATGACCCGTCCTTAACGCTTGGTCTTCCTTTCTCTCAATTTATCCCAGCTCTCGACTTTCCCTCCGCAAAACTATCAAACTCTAAATCCTCAATTGCCCCCGGCTGTCTCCACTGCGCTACGACTCTCAACTTAACTCAACCAAACTAATCATATGCTCAACGTAGGATCCACCGCTCCCGACTTCGCCCTTTCCTCGAAAAATGCCGATGGCCTCAACCTGGTCAAACTTTCCGACCATCAAGGCCAAAAGGTCGTTCTGCTCTTCTTCCCGATGGTTTATACCAGCGTCTGCACTGACGAATTCTGTGCGGTCTCCAAAGGTTTGTCCGACTTCGCCGGCGCCACCGTCATCGGCATCAGCGGCGACAATCCGTTCGCGCAGGAAGCCTGGGCGCAGAAGGAAGGCATCACCGTCACTCTGGCCAGCGACTACGACCACAAGGTTGCGCAGGCCTACGGCATTGCCTACGAACAGTTTGCCCCGCAGCTGAATCTTCCCATGAGCGGCGTGGCCAAGCGCTCCGCTTTCATCGTGGACCATAACGGCATCATTCAATACGCCGAGTCCCATGACGACCCGCGCCAGTTGCCGGACTTCGCCGCGATCAAGGCGAAACTCGCCGAGCTGAAATAACCGTCTGCGCCCTACTCCATCAGCCGGCTCTGGGAAACCTCGGGAGCCTCAGCCAACGTGCTAGCCCATTATTAGCACTCGGATGGACTCCCTCACCCAAATCACCCTCGGTGCATGTGTTGCCGCGGCGTGCGTTCCGCCCAAGCAGCGGCGCCAAGCCGCGCTACTTGGCGCAGCGCTTGGCACATTACCCGACCTGGACGTCTTCCTCGACTATGGCGGACCTGTGGCAAACTTTACCATGCACCGCGGGTTCAGTCATTCGCTCTTGGTCTTGGCCCCCATTGCAATTCTCCTCTGGCTCGCGCTGCGGTCTTTCTGGCCACCGGTGCGCGAGGCACCATCGCGATGGTTCGCGGCCATTTTTCTCGCTCTCCTAACGCATCCTCTTCTCGACGCACACACAGCTTACGGCACACAGCTCTTTTGGCCATCCGGGTCGACCCCGGTTTCCTTGGCCACCATCTTCATTATCGACCCGCTTTACACTTTGCCGCTGTTGGCCGGGATGATCGCCGTGCTGATCCGTCCCCCATCCCGGGTCGCTGGCCGCTGGTTGATGGCCGGATTGTTGTGGAGCACGCTATATCTGGGGTGGTCGTGGTTCGCGCAGACCGTGGTCAGCGCAAATGCCCGTCAAAGTCTCCACGCGCAGGGAGTTGTCGGGGCGCCCATGTTCGTCAGCCCCGCACCGCTCACCACACTACTTTGGCGCATCGTCGCCCGCACCGACCGAGGTTATTATGAAGGTTTGGATTCGCTCGTGGCCAACGATGGCCCGATCGAATTCACCTTTTATCCCTCCGAGGACCGGATTCTCGCCGCTGCCCTGCCTCGCGTTCCCGCGGCCCAAAGGCTGCAGTGGTTCGCCAACGGATTTGTCGGGGCTTCGGTGCAGAATGACACCCTGATCCTGAGCGATTTGCGCATGGGAAACCACCCCGATTTTGTCTTCCGCCACGCGGTGGCCCGGCAGGGCAACCCGGACTGGCATGCCATCGAGCCGGAACGATTGCCAACGACTATTCAAACCCGTCAGCTGAAGCAGATTTGGCAGCGCATCTGGAACGAGGCGCCCGTTCACTAGAGAGGCTCAGCGTTCTCTGCGAATCCGACAGGAGGCCGCCCCCCGCGCCATTTCCGGGGGCCGCTCGACCGCTTCCATGGCCCAGGGTCCGCGACCAATCGCCTTCCAGCACAAGGCCTGCAGGTCTTTATTCCCCCACTCGGAAAAGTTGCAGGACACAAGCAAGCTGCCCCCCGGCTCCAATAGCTCGAAAGACTGCGAAACCAAGTCGGGCAAATTCTTTTCGATGCGGAAAACGCTTCCTGCCGCGCGACCGAAGGTTGGCGGGTCGAGCACAATGAGATCGAATGTCTCTCCACGCCTGATCAAGCGCGGCACAACCTTGGTGGCATCATCGACCAGAAATCGGTGGCCATCCGCCGGATCAATGCCGTTGGCTGCGAAATTCGCACGCCCCCGCCGCAACGCCCCCGGCGCGGCATCCACGCTGCAAGTTTCTGCTCCGCCCGCCGCAGCGCACACGGTGAAGCTGCAGGTGTAGGCAAAAAGGTTGAGCATCCGGCTGGCCCCGAATTCCACCACCCAGCGCCGGTTGACACGCTGATCGAGGAAAAGTCCCGACGAATATCCAGCTGCAGGCTCAACGAGATAGGCCAATCCGTTTTCCCGCACCGCGATTTCGCCGGGATCTTCGCCGGCCAGAAGCATAGCCGGCCTCTGGTCGGCCGCTTTGATGACCAGCTGCCGCCCGAGGTATCCGCGCGGAGCAAAGTTGTAACGCTGCATGACTTCCTCGCGCAGCTCTTCGAGCCGGGGAGGCTTGCCCCCGCTCCAGAGCAGCCAATCCGCGTAGCGATCGAGCCATCCATCGGGCGCGGTGGCCAAGCGGTGCGCATCCGTCGCTTCCACCGCCAACCGCTCCCATTGATCCGAGGAGATCCAATTCATGCGCCCAAAAGATGCATCAGATGGTTTGCCGCGCCAACCTCTCGATTGCATGGTGACTTCCGTGTCACCGCTTCGCTGCTTTTACCACCCGGACTTTTTCCTGCCGCTTCCTCCCGGGCATCCTTTCCCCATGGAAAAATTTCCCCAGGCTCGCGACTTGCTCGCCTCCGGTGGCGCACCGGTCGTGATCACGCCGGTCGCGCCTGCCCCCATGCGGCAACTGCTCCGCGTCCATACCAGCGGATACTTGCGCAAGCTGGCCGACGATACACTAACCGACAAGGAAGTCTGCAAACTGGGGCTACCTTGGCACCCCCGGCTGCTTCACCGGTCATCACTCGAAACCGCAGCGACTGTTGCCGCTTGCCGCCACGCCTTGGCGCACGGCATGGCTGCCAACCTTGCCGGTGGCACGCACCATGCCTTCCCCGACCGCGGCCTGGGCTATTGCGTACTCAATGACGTCGCTGTCGCGGTACGCGAGCTGCAGGCCAAAGACCCTTCCCTGCGCGCGTTTATCGCCGACACCGACGCCCACCAAGGCAATGGAACCAACGCCATTTTTCGCGGCGACCAGCGGGTCTTTACCTACTCGATCCATGGGGAACGAAACTACCCCAGCGCCAAAGAGGCGGGCAATCGAGACGTCGGGCTGCCTCGTCAAGTTTCCGGCGACAATTACCTCGCGGCACTCTCCGAGACACTTCCTTCTTCTCTCGACAGTTTTCCGGCCGATCTGGTCATCTGGATCTCCGGTGCTGATGTTCACGAACAGGATCGCTTCGGCCAAATGAAACTCACCACCGGGCAGATGAACGAACGCGACCGCCTCGTCATTGCATGGTGTGTGGGCCGTCGTCTTCCGCTTGTCGTCCTCTACGGCGGCGGTTACCACCGCGAACCTGGGATGACCGCACATTTGCATGCCAATACCATCAGCACGGCAGCGATGGCTTTTCGGGCCATGCAAAGCAGACCCGACCTGCCCGAAAACGATCGGCATGGAGTCCCTTGTCTCCCCCTGCCCTCCGGATCGTGAGCCTCGAACCCCCATTCTTTGAGCTCGTCGTAGCCCGCCATGTCGAGGACCTGGCCTGGCTCGGGCGCGTGCCGGAGAACTTCCAGATCACAGTTTACGATAAGGGCGATGGTTCCAGCGGTGGAATACGGCTGACCAACCACGGCCGGGAAGCCCACACTTATCTCCACCACCTCGCCAATCGTTATGAGTCCCTCGCCGATCTCACGATTTTCGTCCAAGGCCATCCCTTCGATCACGCCCCCGACCTCCACAAAACCCTCCGCGCCTTGGCCGCAGGCACTTTGACCATCGAGGAATTCCACTGGCTCGGCTTCCTCGGCGACACCGACGATTCCCGGGGGCGCCGACTTTTTGTCCCGTGGAGCAAGAACCCCGACGGCCACGAGCTGCAACTCGGCCAATTCCACCAAGAATTGTTCGGAACACCGGGCCCGACTGACTACCGCTTTTTCGTCGGTGCCCAATTCGCCGTGCCCCGTGCTGTGGTCTGGCGCCAACCGGTGGATTTTTACCGCCGTGCCCGGGTTCTCGCCGCCGGTTTTCCCCTAGCTCCGCACTGTTTTGAACGCTGCTGGGACCGCGTTTTCAAGTCGGACGGAACGTCCGGCCGCATGCCCCCTGGCCAACTGACGGCTTACTTCAAACCGATCAAACGACTACGTCCCTCCCTCACCATGCCAATAACTCCCGCGTCCGAAACTGGCGCACCCACCTGTTCCCTCCCCACCTCCGATTCGCCACCGAAAACTTAATCTCGGGACAGTCACCGTCCACCCTTGTCCCGGCGCAAAAACCGCGTTATGTTCAGGCCCTTGTGATTACGCATCGCAGTCCCGAGAATTACGACCCGATCACTTGGGTTGGTCGTGTTCCGGTCTACGCCACGACCATCATCGTCGCGCTCTACGTTGTCAGCATGGTCGGGGTTGCCATTGCTCTGGCTTCCGGGGCCGAGGCCAGCCTGGGTCAGCTCACTTTCAACACCGAGTCTGTCCTCCGCGGGGGCGAACTCTGGCGCTGCGTGACCTACGCTTTTGTCAACCCGCCAGACCCTTGGTTCATCATCTCTCTCGTCATGCTCTACATTTTCGGCCGCGACGTGGAGCAACACCTCGGGCGCAAGGGGTTCGTCCGACTCTACCTCGGCTTCCTTCTCCTCGGCCCTTCTCTTCTTCTCGCCGCATCGCTGGTGAGCAGAGAATCCTTTTCCATCACCCAAAGCTGGGCCAACTTTGCCGTCTTCCTGTCTTTCGCCGCCCTGTATCCCGGCGCCCAACTTCTTTTCCAAATCACAGCGAAAATGTTTGCCTGGGTCTTGCTCGGCATCAGTGTTCTCCAGCTTTT
>CAMBSX010000016.1 GCA_945870655.1 Chthoniobacter flavus
AAAATAATCCGGCCTCCCCCCGCCGATGTCCTACCCCCCGTGTTCCACTGGCGGGCGTGAACACCTTCATCGACCTCCTCTTCCTCACCCTCGTCCTTACCGCCACCATCTCCACCCTCCTCCTGCTCGTGGAATTGTGGGAGACCTCCCGACGCTGAACCACCACCCCTCCACCCACGTTAGGGTGCGCTGCACTCGTCCGATGCACTACGGCACTTCGATGTCGTCCGGCCGGTAAACAACCAACTCACCCGCGCCATCGAAATGGACGTCCGCCGTGGCGATGTCATGAAGGCCGAGCCTTCGCGCCACGGCAAGATTCAGGGAATCGTTGGTCAGCAAACCGTGCGCACGCTGGAACTCCAACGCCGGATAAAAGTCAGCCGGCTGCAGCGCCTCCACATACAAACCACCACCCAAGAGAGCCCGAGCTTCATCCGCATACGCGGTAAGCTTGCGGACCGCTGCGGGCTTGCGTCCGAGTTCCTTGGCCGGATTGGTCGACGCCCCACCGCGCGCGCGCGCCTCCAGCATCATCCGCCGATGACAAACCTCGGCCACCACAGTTGTGGTGATCCAGCCTTCCAGGTCGCCGGACGCGCAACGGGCGAGAAAGCCGCGGCATTGGTCCGACTGGTTGGCCAACATGTAGAGGATGATGTTGGCATCAACGAACACCCGCGCACCTTCGGGAATCTTGGCCAACTTCATTGGTCCCAGTAGTCAGCTTCCATACTTTCACGAAACTGACGGCCCGTCACACGGAACGAAGGCGTATCGAGCAAACGCGCCAAGCCGTTACTGCCGAGGCCGGCGGCGGGACGAGCGAGGTAGGCAGCCACCGCCTCTTGGATGAGGTCGGCCACCGGGCGCCGCTCCCGCGCCGAAGCCATCTTCAAATTACGGAAAAGACCCTCATCCATTTGTGTGCCGATCTTGATCTTCGGGGCGGCACCGGACGGGAAACTTGCAGGCATATTTCTAGCTAACTCTATTTATCTAGATTTGTCTAGATTATAAAAGCACGATCAAAAGCACCGCGATGGTATGCCCGCCCGAATCTCCACAGCTTGCGGCACGCCCTCGAACCGTGTTTAATAAAGTTCCGACTCTAGGATGGGTGGCAGAGTGGTCGAATGCGCACGCTTGGAAAGCGCGTGAACCGAGTCCCGTCCGCGGGCGAGATGGGCGGAGCGCTAGCAAAGCCAACAGCCATGCACCGAGGGTTCGAGCCGAGTCCCGCGTCGGCGGGGCGAGACAGGTCGCCATGGCGACCAATCCCAGGAATGAGCCCCCCGCGGCTTGCGGCACGCCCTCGAACCGTGTTTAATAGAGATCCGACTCTAGGATGGGTGGCAGAGTGGTCGAATGCGCACGCTTGGAAAGCGTGTGTGCAGCAATGCACCGAGGGTTCGAATCCCTCCCCATCCGCCATCTCGCCGCAGGCGAACTTGAAGCTTCTCGGAGGGATGAGAACGTAGTTCGAGCCGTTAGACAGGTCGCCTCACGCGACCAATCCCTCCCCATCCGCCACTTTGCCGTCAGGCGCTTGAAACATCTCGGAGGAATGAGAGTGCCGCTCCGCGGAACAGACCGACCGCAGGTCGGCCCCGCAGGGGTGAAGGCCGAAATCAACATTCGCCGTTTGAGCCGAGGCGTCGGGAGCGACTCACACCGAGGCCTGTCGCCGGATCTTGCGCTCGAAGCGTCCGGGCGACGGGAACAATTCGCCGATGCGGGCCATGGCCAGATCGGCCAGCGGCCCGGGTTGACGTCCGAGCGCACACTGCAAATAGACGGCTTCCTTGAGCAATTCGATGAAGTCGCTCTTCACCGCTTTGTCCCAATCCCCAGCCGTCAGGTCTTTCTTCCATTTGGCCAGTTCGAAATCAATGAGAACCGCCTCGGCCGGAGATGGCGCCACGGCAATATTGTGCAGCTCCATATCGCCGTGAACCAAGCCGGCCTGGTGCAAACGCACCAACTTGTCGAAAGCCTGACTGCAGAGCCACCATAAGCCGAGGGCCGTGGCGAGATGGACTTCCTCGGCGATCTGCACATTGTTTTCCACCGGTTCGACCCCGAAGGGGGTGAGCCGCGAGTAGGGTTTTCCCGGCACAAAGCAGGACCGAAAGGAGTCCGCGGTGTAACCGATAGGCGGCGGGGCATCGAGAATTTCCGAGGCCTGCTGCTGGTTGGCAAATTCGGCGGAAGGATCGCCGCGCAGGCGGCCGGGAAAATATGTTTTGCGGAAATGCATCGGGTATTTTTCCGCGAGGGGGAATTCCTTCCTCGTATCTTTGCCCGCGATGACCATTTCAGCGGACATAAGTTGCAGGCCATGGGCCTCACGCCGTGTGATGGTGCGCATGACGAAGTCATGGTCCGGTGCGTAGCGGATCAGTTGCGCGTATTCCGGCGCCAGCAATACCGCGTGCCGCGGGGACACGGGGACCATCATTTGTTCCGGGATTTGCATCAACCCGGCCAGTTTTTCCCAGCCAGCAGCCGTTGCCAACCCCGAAGGCTCAATCGCACATTTTCCGCACCTGGGCCCAGCTCAGCCCGGCTTGGTCGCGTTGGGAAAGCACCGGGGCCTGCCCTGCCGCAAGGGGCCACGGAACACCGACCGCAGGATCATCCCAGGCCAGCACCCGCGCGTGCGGCGGATCCCATGGTGCGGTCACCTTATACCCGTAGACGACGTGTTCACTCAGCGAGAGAAAGCCGTGGGCGAAGCCGGGAGGAAGCCAGAGGCTGGTGTGGTCACCGGCGCGCAAGACGAGACCCTCGGCACGACCGAAGGTTGGTGATTCCGGACGCAGGTCGACCGCGGCATCGTAGACGTCCCCCTCCAGCACGGTGAGCAGCTTGCCTTGCGGATGCCGCGTCTGGAAATGGAGACCGCGCAAGGTGCCTCGCCGGGTTTTGATCAGGTTGTCCTGCACGAAATCCGCGGTGATCCCGGCGCCGGCCAGTTCATCCCGGTTCCAGAGCACTTCGTAAGTTCCCCGCGCATCGGCATGCACCGGGTGCACCAGGAGCACCATGCCGTGCAGTGAGGTCGTGTGGACTTCCATAACGACCGACTTCATAGCAGGCCGACCCCGCCGGAGTCACGGGTGGCTTTCGGAAGCATCACTCGGCCGCAGGGCGGTAGGCTAATGATGCACTCAAGCCGGGGACGGTCCGGGAGCCGTCGCGGCAAAAGCAAATCGCGCCGGGACGGCGCGATCCACCTTGTTGAAATTTTCTGATTCCGCTTTTAGCGCGAATAAAGTTCGACCACCAGCTGCTCGTTGACCACCGGGGCGATTTCTTCGCGGGTTGGGATGCGGCTGACCGTGCCGGAGAAGTTATCGCGGTCCACCACGAGCCAATCGGGCACGGTGCGGATTTGCGTGGCTTCCATCTGACGGGCGGCCAAGGCGCGGGGCTTGGGCGAATCTTTGATCGAAACGACGGCGCCGGGCTTGAGGTTGGCCGAGGCGATGTCGTTCTTGCGTCCGTTCACCTTGACGTGGCCGTGCGCCACCATTTGCCGGGCGGCGGTGCGGGTACGGGCGAAGCCAAGACGGTAAACGACATTGTCCAAGCGGGTCTCGAGGAGCTGCAGGAGGGTCACGCCGGTGACACCGCGGCGGGAAAGCGCGGTCTCGAAGTAGCGGCGGAACTGGCGCTCGAGGACGCCGTATTGCGCTTTGAGCTTCTGCTTTTCGAGCAGGGCCAAGCCGTATTCCGAGGTCTTCCGGCGCATGCCTTTTTGTCCGTGCATGCCCGGCGGGTAGCTGCGGCGCTCGAAATGTTTGGGCGAGCCGACGAGGAAAATGCCGAAGCGGCGGCTCAGTTTGGTTTTGGGTCCGGTGTAACGTGCCATGAGGAAGAATTCAGTTTACAGTGTTCAGTTTTCAGTGATCCGCACTACACGCGGCGGGCTTTGGGAGGGCGGCAGCCGTTGTGGGGTACCGGGGTGACGTCTTTGATCATCGTGATTTCGAGGCCGATGGCTTGGAGCGCGCGGATGGCCGACTCGCGTCCGGCCCCGGGGCCCTTGACCCGCACTTCGACTTCTTTGAGTCCATGGCCCATGGCCTGCCGCGCGGCATCCTGCGCCACGAGCTGCGCGGCATAAGCCGTGCTTTTGCGCGAGCCTTTGAAACCGACTTTGCCGGCGCTGGAAGCACCGAGCACCGCACCGCGCTGGTCGGTGATGCTGACAATAGTGTTGTTGAAGGTGGCGAGCACGTGGGCGATGCCTTGGATGACGTTCTTGCTGCCCTTGGCTTTGACCACTTTGGCCGGGGCGATGGGCGCATCGAGCGAGAGCAGGTCGTCGGCCGGCGCGGCAGCCTCGGCCGCTTTGGCTTCGCCTTCTTTTTTCTTGGCCGTCTTGCCTTTGGCCGCTTTGGGCTTGGCCGCTTTTTTCTCCACGGCGGGTTTCGCCTCGTCAGCGACCGGAGCCGCCTCCGCCGCAATCTCCGCCTTCACTTCAGCCCGGGCCTCCGTGACGGGATGATGTTCCGCGTTTTCTTCCTTGCGGCGGGCATCCTGTGATTCGCCGAGAGTTTCTTTCTTTTCGTCGCTCATACTTCGTTGGGATTAAGTTTTACCGGCTTTGGCGTCGGGGTTTTTCTGCACGCCAACCGTCTTGCGGGGCCCCTTGCGGGTGCGGGCATTGGTCGATGTGCGCTGTCCGCGCACGGGAAGTCCGCGGCGATGACGGATGCCGCGGTAACAATTGATGGCCTGCAGGCGTTTGAGGTTGCCCTGCAATTCGCGGCGAAGGTCGCCCTCGATGAGGATGCCGGTGTTGCCGATGATCTGGACAATGAGCGAAATCTGCTCGGGCGAGAGATCCTTGGCGCGGGTGTTGGGATCGATGGATGCTTCGGCCAGGACTCGTTTGGCGACGGTCGGTCCGATGCCGTAGATGTACGGCAGGGAGGCTTCGATGCGTTTGTTGGGCGGGATTTCGACCCCGAGGAGGCGTGGCATATGCGTGTTATCCTTGTCTTTGTTTGTGGCGCGGGTTTTTGCAAACGACGCGCACGACGTTGTTCCGCCGGATGATCCGGCAACCTTCGCAAAGGCGTTTGACTGAAGCTCTGACTTTCATGGTGTGATCCTTTTATTTCTTTCGGTAGGTGATGCGTCCTTAACTCAAGTCATGCGGGGACGACTCGATCATGATCCGGTCACCCGGCAAGGTGCAAATGAGGTGCGGCGCATCTTGCCCGAATTGTGCGTGAGGGTGTGGTGACCGCTGGGCAAACCCACCCGGAACACAGTACTCGGCAGCAAATGGACAACCTTGCCTATTACTTCAATAACGTCTTTTTTCGCCATGTCAAAACTTCCGGTTCATCTTTTGTCACCAGCACGGTGTGTTCAAAATGGGCCGAGGGCAGCCCGTCGGCCGTCACCACGGTCCACTTGTCGTCCAAAACCCGCACCCCGCTGGCCCCCAGATTGATCATCGGCTCGATGGCCAAGGTCATTCCCGCCTTAAGTTTCGGTCCGCGGCCAGCTTTGCCGTAATTGGGGATCTGCGGATCTTCATGCAGTTTGCGCCCCACCCCGTGTCCGACGAACTCGCGGACGACCGAATAACCTCGAGCCAAGGCAGCCTGCTCGATAAAGGATGAAATATCCCCCACGCGGCGGCCGTGGGTCACATGGGGGATGACGTCGCGCAAGATACGCGCGGTGTCTTCCACCAGACGATCGACTTTGGGCGGGACCACGCCGATGCGGATGGTGGTGGCATTGTCGCCGATCCAGCCGTCTTTGTTCACGCCGACGTCGAGCTTGAGAATGTCACCGTAAGCCAGGCGGCGGTCGCCGCCGATGCCGTGGACGACTTCTTCATTCACCGAAATGCAAAGGTGGCCGGGAAATTTGCGGTAGCCGAGGAATGCGCTCTTCGCGCCGGCTTCGTCGATGAATTGGGCACATGCTTCGTCGATGTCTCGCGTGGTCATGCCCGGCGTGACCAGATTCTCCAATTTACCGAGCACCCCCGCCGCGACCCCGCAGGCTTTGCGCATCGCTTCGATCTCACGCTCGTTCTTGATCGGAATCATCGACGACAGGAAGGGAAACCGGACGGACACAGGCGGTGGACGTGGACTAATTGCCGCTGGCCAGATAGGCCGCGGTGCCAGAAATAACGATGACGCCGATAACGGCCCAGATCCACACCAGCGCGTTGGAAGAAATGACGCGGCCGCTACCGCCGGCAGTGCGTTCGAATCGTCCGCGGATTTTGCCGCGGCGCAGGAACCCGTCGTAGTGACGTTGC
Source organism: Chthoniobacter flavus (assembly GCA_945870655.1). Taxonomy (GTDB): domain Bacteria; phylum Verrucomicrobiota; class Verrucomicrobiia; order Chthoniobacterales; family JACTMZ01; genus JACTMZ01. Next base: position 6,302 of record CAMBSX010000016.1, read on the forward strand.
AAAAGGTGCGTTTCGACCTGCCTCATGGTGTCGAGGGTGACACCCACGATGATGAGCAATCCGGTGCCGCCGAAGAATTGCGCGGTCATGTAAGGCACGTTCATGCCTTCGGTCAACATCTGCGGAAGGATGGCGATGAGGGTCAAGAAGACGGCGCCGGCGAAGGTCAGGCGCGTCATGGTGTAATCGAGGAAATCGGCGGTGGGCTTGCCCGGACGCACTCCCGGAATGAAGCCCCCGTATTTCTTGAGGTCATCGGCGATTTGCGCGGGTTGGAATTGCGTCGCCACCCAGAAATAACTGAAAAAGAAAATCATCGCGCCGAAGAGGGTGTAGTAAAGCCAGCCGCTGGCCAGCATGGCGGAGAGCTCGTTGGCCCATCGATGCGTGGGGAAGGCCATACTCAAGATGGTCGACGGGAAAAGAAGGATGGCCTGCGCGAAGATGATCGGCATGACACCGGCGTAGTTGACCTTGAGCGGCATGTACTGGGTTTGCCCGCCGTAAACTTTCCGGCCGACCACGCGCTTGGCGTATTGCACGCTGATGCGACGGGTGGCCTGGGTCACGGCAATGACCGCGGCAATGACGATGATCAAAAAGGCGATGAGCAGCACGAGAACGACGGGGCTGACCGGGGCTGCTTCCCCGCCGGCCGGCACAAAGGTGCGCCAGGCTTGGATCAATCCGGCGGGCAACTGCGCGAGGATGCCGACGGTGATGATGATGGAAATACCGTTGCCGATGCCGCGCTCGGTGATTTGGTCGCCGAGCCAGACAAGGAACATGGTGCCGGCGGTGAGCGTGATGACAGTGAGCAGGCGGAAGCCGAGGCCCGGATCCGAAACAAGCGGCACGCCGAGCCGGTTGATCGTATCCATGATACCGGGCAAGAAGGGATTGGACTCGGGGCTCTCGAAGGAGAGCGCGAGCAAATACCCCTGAAGCAAACACAAGATGATCGTGACGTAGCGGGTGTATTGGGAAATTTTCTGGCGCCCTCCGTCCTCGCGCGAAAGACGGCTCAGTTTCGGGATCACCGCGGTCATGAGTTGCATCATGATCGACGCGCTGATGAAAGGCATGATACCGAGGGCGAAAATGGCGCAGTTTCCGAGGGCGCCGCCGCTGAAGAGATTGAAGAGCGCGGCCACGCCGCCGCCAGTTTGCGCATCGGCCACGTTGAGGAACCATTGACGCAGAACTTCCGCATTGATTCCCGGGGTCGAGATGACCGAGCCGGCGCGGACGATAACAATCATGGCCAGCACGAAGAGCACGCGTTGCCGCAGCTCGGGAATTTTGAAGATGTTGGTAAACGCGGAGATCATCGTCTTTTACGGGAGGGACGGCCGTCCCGGCAGAGCGGTCCGGGGGAGGCAGGCAGGAGTGCCAGTGCGCCCAGCTCGAACCGGTTCCACCGCGCTCATCCGTTCAGGAAATCGTGCCGCCAGCGGCTTCGATCTTGCGCTTGGCCACCTCGCTGAACTTGGCACCGGAGATGACGACCTTCTTGGTCAATTCGCCGCGGGCAAGAATTTTGACGCCGTCAATCGTGCCCCGAACCAAACCCGCCTTGCGGAGAGCGGCTTCATCGACCGTCGCGCCGTCGGCGAACTCGTTGAGGTCGTCGAGATTGACGATGGCGATGCGCAGCTTGAACGCGGCATTGTTGAACCCGCGCTTGGGCAAGCGGCGGATAAGCGGCATTTGCCCGCCCTCGAAACCAAGACGGATACTGCCGCCGGAGCGGGCTTTTTGTCCCTTGTGACCCTTGCCACTGGTTTTGCCGGTGCCCGAGCTTTCGCCGGAACCGAGACGTTTGCGGCGTTTTTTCGCGCCGGGTCGGGGTGCAAGTGTGTGCAGTCGCATGATGGTCAGGCGGGGGCGAGTTCGGTCGCCGCTTCCGCTTTGGTGGGTTTCATCTGGAGGCCGCGCACGCGGAAAATTTCTTCCCGCGGGCGCAGTTTGGAAAGGGCTTCGATCGTGGCCTTGACCACATTGGCGTGGTTGTTCGATCCGAGTGACTTGGCCAGGACATCGCGGATCCCGACGGCTTCGCACACCGCGCGGACGCCGCCGCCGGCAATAATGCCGGTGCCGGGCGAGGCGGGACGGAGCAGGACGCGGCCGCCGCCGAATTCACCGGTCACCTCGTGCGGGATGGTGTTTTGGGCGAGCGAGAAAACCTTCATTGCCTTGCGCGCCGAATCCGAGGCCTTGCGGATGGCTTCGCTGACTTCCTTGGCTTTGCCGAAACCGCACCCGACGCGGCCTTTGTGGTCACCGGTGACAATGAGGGCGCTGAAGCTAAAACGGCGCCCGCCTTTGACCACCTTGGCGCAGCGGTTGATGAAAACAACTTTCTCGACCGTGTCGGACGGCTCTTTGGGTTCCTTGGGCCCGCGGTTGTCGCGGCGGCCGGTATTGCGTGCATTAGGAGGCATGATGTTTTTAGAATTCGAGGCCGGCTTCGCGCGCGGCGTCAGCGAGGGCTTTGACTTTGCCCATGTATTGGAAGCCGCCGCGGTCGAAAACGACTTTGGAGATGGATTTTTGCTTGGCGCGGTCGGCCACAAGTTTCCCCACGCTGGTGGCGTTGGCCACGTTGGCGCCGGCCTTGGCCGCTTTTTCCTGCGTGCTGGCCGCGGCGAGGGTCACCCCCTTGGTGTCGTCGATCACCTGCGCGCGGATGTGGCGGCCGGAGAAGTTGACCGCGAGGCGCGGACGCTCCGTGGTGCCGGACACCTTTTTGCGAAGGCGCTTGTGGCGGAGTTTGATGCTGTCGTGGCGTGTCATGGCGATTATTGGACGGTTTTGCCTTCCTTGCGGCGGACTTTTTCGTCGGAATAGCGCACGCCTTTGCCCTTGTAGGGTTCCGGCGGGTAGTAGGCGCGGATGTTGGCCGCGACTTGGCCGACCAACTGGCGGTCGATGCCCTCGACGAGGAGCTTGGTGTTGTCGGTCACCGTGACTTTGATCTCGCTTGGGATGTCAAAGACCACCGGATGGGAGAAACCGAGCGAAAGATTGAGCTTTTGTCCCTGCACAGCAGCCTTGAAGCCGACGCCTTGGATCTCGAGGTTGCGGGTGAAACCGGCACTCACGCCGGTCACCATGTTGTTAAGCAAAGCGCGGGCCAAGCCATGGAGGGCGCGCACTTGGCGGCTCTCCGACTTGCGCTCGAGGGTGAGTGTTTCGCCCTCGACCTTGCCTTCGATGCCTTCGGGCAGGCGCCAGGAAAGTTTGCCCTTCGGTCCTTCGACCTGCACAGAGCGATCGGATGAAAGATTCACCTTCACCTTGGCGGGAAGGGATACGGGTTTGTTGCCGATGCGTGACATGGTGCGTTTCTCCTTACCAAACGTAGGCCAGCAGCTCGCCGCCGACTTTCTGGCGGCGCGCCTCTCGGCCGCTGAGCACGCCGCGCGGCGTAGAAATGATGGAAATACCCATGCCGCCGAGGACGCGCGGGATGTCTTCGGCGCCTACGTAACGGCGCAGACCCGGACGGCTGACCCGCTTGAGGCCGGTGATGGCCGGGACTTTTCCGGCAAACTTGTTGACGATGCGCAGTTGCGGTTTGCCTTCCGATTTCACCTCGAAATCGGTGATGTAGCCCTCCTTTTTGAGGATGGCGGAGATGTCGGCTTTCATGCGCGAGTAGGGCACGAGCAACTCGGCCTTGCGGACGCGGGTGGAATTGCGTAGGCGGGTGAGAAGGTCGGCGATGGGATCGTTGGAGGTCATCAGGATGCTTGGGCGGCGGGTTTCTTGGCGCGGTCGGTGAAAGGCATACCGAGTTCGCCGAGGAGCGATTTCGCTTCCTCGTCGGTGCGGGCCGTCGTGACAATGGTCACGTCGAAGCCGACGTTGCGTTTGATTTTGTCGAGTTCGACCTCGGGAAAAATACTCTGGTCGGCCACCCCCAGCGTGTAATTCCCCTGGCCGTCGAAAGCCTTGGGGGAGATGCCACGGAAGTCGCGGATTTTCGGCAGCGACATCTTGATCAGGCGCTCAAGGAATTCATACATGTTGCGCCCGCGCAGCGTGACCTTCGCCCCGATCGGTTGGTCCTTGCGCAACTTGAAGTTGGAAATGGCTTTCTTCGACTTGGTGCGCACCGGGGTCTGGCCGGTGATGGTCTGGAGTTCGGACACCGCGATTTCAAGTGCATCCTTGGTGTCAGGCGAAGAACCGATGGACGTGTTGATCACGACTTTCTGCACGCGGGGCACCTGGTGCAGGTTGGTGTAGCCGTGCTTGGTCTTCAGCGCAGGCACGACCTTGCCGGTGTATTCTTTGTAAAGTTCGACTTCCATGGCTTATTTCGACTTGGCCTTGCCTGCCGGCTTGGCCTCCTCTTTGGTGGCGGCTTCGATCCGCTTGACGTTTGAGATGTGGACGGGGCCCTCGCGCTCGACGATGGCTCCGCTCGGATGCTCCTGCGACTTGCGCGTGTGCTTCTTGATCATGCGCACGCCCTCGATGAGGACCTGGTTTTTGCCGCGGATGACCTGCAACACCTTGCCTTCGGCACCGCGGTGGTTGCCGGTGACAACGCGGACGATGTCGTTCTTGTTGACGTGGGTTTTCGCGCGGCTCATAGGACCTCCGGTGCGAGGGAAACAATCTTCATGAAATTCTTTTCGCGCAATTCGCGGGCCACCGGGCCGAAAATCCGGGTGCCGCGCGGATTGAGATCCTTGTCGATAATCACGATGGCATTGGTGTCGAAACGTAGCGCGGATCCGTCGGGCCGCTTGAGTGGTTGCCGGGTCCGGACAATAACCGCGCGGACGACTTCGCCCTTCTTCACCGTGCCGCCGGGCGCGGCCTCCTTGACGTTGGCTGTGATAACATCGCCGACCGAGGCGAAAGCTGATTTCTTGCCGATGACACCGATCATGGTGGCCATGCGGGCGCCGGTGTTGTCGGCGACGTCGAGACGGGAACGGAGCTGGATCATGGCAGGATTAGTGTTTGAGGACTTCGACGAGGCGCCAGCGCTTGGTTTTGCTCAGCGGACGGGTTTCCGTGATGCGGACTTTGTCGCCGGTTTTGGCTTCGTTCTTCTCGTCGTGGGCGTGGAATTTGGCGGTCTGTTTGACGATCTTGCCGAAGCGCGGGTGCGGGACGCGGCTGACCGTGCGGACAACGACGGTTTTGTCCATCTTGTCCGAGACGACCTCGCCGACAAGGGACTTGCGGATCCCGCGCGGGGCGGCGGGGGCGGTGGTGGTGGCGGTGTCGCTCATGATTTGGCTGCTCCTGCTTTGATTTTCTTCGAGAGGAAAGTTTCCACCCGCGCGGCCTCGCGGCGGAGGACGCGGATGAGGGACGGTTTTTCCAGCTGTCCGCTTTGCTGCTGCAGACGGAGGTTGAAGATTTCGTGGCGCAGCTCGCGCTTGCGGCCGCGGAGTTCATCCACGCTGAGTTCGGCGATTTCCTTGGTCTTCATGGCGTCAGGCGGCGTGATGGCGGGTGATGAATTTGGTGCGGACGGGCAGCTTGTTGGCCGCGAGCCGCAACGACTCGCGGGCCACGCTCTCGGAGACGCCGTCCAATTCGAAAAGGATGTTCCCCGGGCGCACCACAGCGACCCAATACTCGGGAGAGCCTTTGCCCTTGCCCATCCGGGTTTCCGGCGGGCGGGCGGTGACGGATTTGTCCGGGAAAATACGGATCCACAACTTGCCTTTGCGCTTCATGTTGCGGGTCAGGGCGACACGGGCGGCTTCGATCTGCACATTGGTGATCCAGGCGCGTTCGAGGGTCTGCAGGCCGAACTCGCCGAAATCGATGTTGGTGTTGCGCGAAGCGGTTCCCTTGCGGCTTCCCCGCTGGGACTTCCGGAACTTCACGCGTTTGGGCATCAAGGGCATGGCAGAATCTCCTTAAAAAATCATTCAGCCACCGCGGTCGAGGCCACTTCGGGTGACGGAGCGGATGGGGCGGCAGGTTTGTCTTCGCGCACCGAAACTTTCGGTGCGGCCTCCTCGCCTTTGCAAATCCAGCATTTGATGCCGACAATGCCGGCCGTGGTACGGGCCTCGGCGAAACCATAATCGATCGGTGCGCGCATGGTGTGGAGCGGCACTTTGCCTTCGCGATACTGTTCGGTACGAGCAATCTCCGATCCGCCCAACCGGCCGGAGCAACGGATCTTGATACCAAGGGCACCTTGCTCCATGGCGATTTGCACTGCTTTCTTCATCGCGCGGCGGAAACCGATGCGACGCTCGAGTTGCCCGGCCACACTTTCGGCCACGAGTTGCGCTTCGGTCTCGGGTGAGCGGATTTCCTGAATGTCGATTTTGACCTGTTTGTCACCGCTGATCGCGGAAACCTCTTTGGTCATATTTTCAATCTCGGAGCCCTTGCGGCCGATGACGAGGCCCGGGCGGGCGGTGAAAATGGTGACACGCAGGCTGTTCCAGGCCCGCTCGATGACGATCTTGGAGACGGCGGCCTGGCGGAGTTTGCCTTTGAGGAACTCGCGGATCCGGAGATCGGAGTGCAGGTGGTCGGCGAACTCGCGGCGCGGAGCATACCACTTCGAACCCCAGTCACGGGTGATGGGGAGGCGGAATCCGATCGGGTGAACTTTTTGTCCCATGGTGTTATTCGGCTTTCTCCGCGGCCGGCGCGGCGGCCTCGGCGGCCGGTTTGGTCTCTTTCTTTCCCGCGGCTTTTTTCTTCACGGCGGGTTTTTTGGTATCGGTTTTCTTCTTGGCGGCCCGGCGCGTCTCGCGTGTTTCGATGACGATCTCGTCGGTCAGGATGATACGGATATGGCTGGTGCGTTTGCGGATGGGACCGGCGCTGCCTCGGGCTTTCGGGATGAAACGCTGGAAGGTCGGCCCCTCACCCACCACGGCCTCACGCACGACGAGGGCCTCGACGCGTGCCTGGTGATTGTTTTCCGCGTTGGCCACGGCGCTCTTGAGCGTCTTGGCCACGAGACCGGCGGCCTTTTTGGGCGTGAAGGCCAGCAGATCGAGGGCCTTCTGCACGGGCAGACCCTGGATCTCGCGCGTCACCTCGCGCGCCTTGAAGGGCGAAATGCGGGCGAATCGATAAATCGACTTGGTTTCCATATTGTTGAAATTGTTTCTGAAAGTTGTTGGCTAGCGGCGGGCGTCCACCCTGAGGCGGTCACCCGTTTGGATCGAGTCCTCTTCGGACACGAGATTCTGGATGACGGCACCGCTAATGCGGTCGCGCACATCGATGACGCGGACATCGCCAACCCGGCGATTGTCGCGCCACACTTGGAAGGGCATCCCGACCTTTACTCCCGCATTGCGGCCGATGTTGGCCACCACGAGAGCAAACTCGGGTTTGACCTCCACGACGGACGCGTCGGTCAGGGTCGGCCCCGCGTCGAGGTCTTCGGACGCACCGACACCCAGCATGCGGTCGGCGGCTCGGAGTTCCATCTCGAGGGAGGCGCGGGCTTCGGCCTGCGCACTGCGGGAGCGGGTCATGGTGTCGAGCAACGCTTTTGCTTCGGCTTGCGCGGCGGAGTTTGAGGCATCGGCTGCTTTTGTTTGCATTTCTCTTTCAAAAGCGGCGCGTTCTTCGTTGTCTGTGGCTTCCACGGACTTGAGGAAAATTTGCACTCCCTCGGCAAGGGCGAGCAGGCGCTCGAAGAGCAGGGCATTTTCTTTTTGCAGGCGGGTGAGTTCGTTAACGGTGGAAAGAAGGCGTTCCTCGATTTCCCCGCCGCTGTCACCACCGGGCCCGAGCGCGTCGAATTTGGCCTGCAAATCCTCGGCTTGGCGCTTGAAGACCTCACCCTCGCTGTTGGCGAGAGCCAGGCTTTCGGTGAGACTGCGGATGGACTCCCGCGCGAGCAATAGTTGCTCGTTGAGGCGCGCCACTTTTGCGGCGTCCCCAGAATCTCGGTCTGTCAAAGAACTGCGGCTTTGTGCGGAGCTGTTCCCGGCGAGGGTGATCAAAAGACACCCGGCCAGGACCAGCCTGCCGAACGAGGCCACGTTTATTTCGTCACTTTCGCCGTATGCGATCCGTGTTTCTTGAAGATACGCGTAGGCGAGAACTCGCCGAGCTTGTGCCCGACCATATTCTCTGTGACGAAAACTGAATTGAAAATTTTCCCGTTGTGCACGAGGAAGGTATGCCCGACGAAATCCGGGGTGATCATCGAACGCCGCGACCACGTCTTGATCGGCTTTTTCGGGCCGCCTTCGTTGATGCGGTCGATTTTTTCGAGCAAGTGGGCCTCGACAAACGGGCCTTTTTTGAGCGATCTACTCATGGCTTAATTCTTTTTCTTGCTCTTGCGGCGCTCGACAATGAAGCGGTCCGAAGGTTTGTGTTTCTTGCGGGTTTTGAATCCTTTGCTCAGCTGGCCCCACGGACTGACCGGATGCTGGCGCCCGCCACCACCCTTGGATTTGCCGTTGCCGCCACCCATCGGGTGGTCGATCGGATTCATGACCATGCCGCGCACGGTCGGACGGATGCCGAGCCAGCGGGAACGTCCGGCTTTGCCGCTCGACACGTTCATGTGCTCCGAATTACCGACTTGGCCCATCGTGGCGTGGCACTTGCCGTTGAGTTTGCGGATTTCGCCGGAGGGCATTTTGACCAAGGCGTAGCCGGCTTCGAAGTTGTTGAGCACCGCCTGCTGGCCGGCGCTGCGCGCCACTTGGCCGCCGCGGCCGGGCATGAGCTCGATATTGTGGATGGCCGAACCGGGCGGGATCCGCTCGAGAGGAAGCGAATTGCCAACTTCCGGTGCGGCATCGGGCCCGGAGGAAATTTTCATCCCGACTTTCAATCCGTCCGGCGCGAGGATGTAGGATTTCTCGCCGTCGGCGTATTGCAGGAGGGCGAGGCGCGCCGTGCGATTCGGATCGTACTCGATGGCGATGACGTCGGCGATCATCCCGTGCTTCCGGCGTTTGAAATCGACAAGGCGCAACTTCCGCTTGTGCCCGCCGCCGATATGGCGACAGGTCAGCCGGCCTTGGTTGTTGCGGCCGCCCGTGCGCTTGCGGGTGGTGACGAGACTCTTCTCCGGCTTTTTCTTGGTGATCTCCTCGAAAGACGGGAGAGCCTTAAAGCGCGCGGAGGGCGTGAGCGGACGGAAAGTTTTGAGTGCCATGGCGTGGGGTGAGTTTAGACGAGGTCGAGTTTTTCGCCCTCTTTGAGGGTGACGATCGCCTTTTTCCAATGCGGGCGGCGTCCGAAATCGGCACGGCGCTCCCGTTTCTTCTTGCCGGCGTAGTTGGCGGTGTTGACCGAAACGACCTTCTTCTGGAAGAGACTCTCGATGGCCGCCTTGATCTCGAGCTTGTTTGCCGCGGGGTTGACCTCGAAGACGTATTTGTTCGCCTTGTCCGTCAGGACGGTGGACTTCTCGGTCAAGCGGACGGTGCGGATAATATCAAAGGGCTCTTTCATGCTGCCGTCCTTTCGGAAATTTTGGCCAGCGCATCGCCGGTCAGAAGGATTTTGTCGTAGCGGAGCAGATGCTCGGTGTTGACGTCCGAAGCACTGACGAGGAGGACATTTCCCACGTTGCGCGCGGCGCGGAAGGTTGTTTCTTCGAAGGCGGGGGAGACGAGGAGGACGTTGCGGGCTTCCTGCGCATTGCTCTTGACGTAAGCGAGAAACTTGGCGGTTTTGCCGTCCGGGATGGCCGGGGCGTCGACCAGGAGGACGTCGCCGGCCAGAATACGGGCGCTGAGCGCTTTGCGCAGGGCGAGCTTGCGCACCGACTTCGGCGTCTTTTTCGAATAGTCGCGGGGCTTGGGTCCGAAAACCACGCCACCACCCCGCCAGATCGGGGAGGATTTGTAGCCGGCGCGAGCCCGGCCCGTGCCTTTTTGGCGCCATGGTTTGGCCCCGGAAAGATTCACTTCGGCTTTGGTTTTGGTGTTGGCCGAACCGGTGCGGCGGTTGGCCCGCAGGGCAGTGACCACGTCGTGGACGGCCTGCGTGCCTTTGCCATTTTCGATGATGACAATGTTCGCCTTTTTGGCGTCGTCGGCGGTGAGTACTTTGGCGCTCATGGATTACTTCTTTTTGGCGGTTTTCTTGATCGACGGGCGGACGACCACGTAGGTGCCCTTGGCGCCCGGGACCGCACCGCTGACCAGGATGACTCCGTCTTCTTCGCGGACTTGGACCACCTGCAGATTTTGCACGGTGACACGCTCGTCGCCCATGTGGCCGGGCATGCCCATGTTTTTCCAAACGCGGCCGGGGGTAGACCGGTTGCCGATGGCGCCGGTGCGCCGGTGCATCATGGAACCATGGCTCATCGGTTGGCCGTGGTAATTGTGCTTTTTCATCGCACCTTGGAAGCCTTTGCCCTTGGACTGTCCGATGACATCAACGAATTGGCCGACGGTGAAAGTGCCGATCGGGACCTCGGCCCCCGCTTCGGCTTCGCCATCGCGGAACTCGCGGATGAAGCGCTTCGGGGTGGCGGCAGCTTTGGCGAAGTGGCCGGCCTGCGCTTTGTCCACCCGCGAGGGCTTTTGCTCGTCGAATCCGACCTGCACCGCGACGTAGCCGTCCGTGTCGTTGGTCTTGACTTGCAGGACCTTGTTTCCTGCGGCGGCAATGACCGTGACGGGCGTGGACACACCCTTGTCGTCGTAGACGCGGGTCATGCCGAGTTTTTTACCGAGTAATCCGAGGCTCATGGTGGCGACTAGATTTGAATGTTGATGTCGACGCCGGCGGGCAGGTTCAGGCGGCGGAGTTCATCCACCGTTTTGGCGGTGGGGTCGAGGATGTCGAGGAGACGCTTGTGGGTGCGGCGCTCGAACTGGTCCATGGACTTTTTGTCGACGTGGGGCGAACGGTTGACTGTCCAGCGTTCGATTTTGGTTGGGAGCGGCACAGGTCCGGCCACGGCGGAGCCGCTGCGTTTGGCCGTCTCGACGATTTCGAGGACGGAGCGGTCAAGCAGCATGTGGTCGAATGCTTTGAGGCGGATGCGTATGCGCGGGGCGGCCATGATCGTTATTTCTTTTGGCTGTCGATGACGGCGGCAAGGACCTGCGCCGGAACTTGTTCGAAGTGGGACGGCTCCATCGAATAGGAGGAGCGGCCCTTGGAAAGGGAGCGGATAGCCGTGGCGTAACCGAACATCTCGGCCAGAGGCACATCGGCGCTGACGGTACTCAGGTTGCCCTTGGTTTCAATGCCCTGAATTTTGGCGCGGCGGCGGTTGAGATCGCCCATGATGTCGCCCTGGAACTCGTCCGGCGTGATGTTTTCCACCTTCATGATGGGCTCGAGCAGGATGGGCTTGGCCTTTTTCATGGCATCCTTGAGCGAAAAGATCGCGGCGAGCTTGAACGCCATTTCGTTGGAGTCCACGTCGTGGAACGAGCCGTCAACGATGTCGACGTGGACGTCTACGACCGGGTAGCCCCCGACAATACCATTGAGCACGCCTTCCTCGATGCCTTTGATACAAGCTGGGATGTACTCCTTGGGAATCGTCCCGCCGACGGTCTTGTTCTCGACCGTAAGGCCTTTGCCGCGTTCGTTCGGCGCAATTTTGACGATGACATGTCCGTACTGACCACGCCCGCCCGACTGCTTGATCAATTTCCCTTCGCCGTCGGCGGGGGCAAGAATCGTTTCCTTGTAGGCGATCTGCGGTTTGCCGGCATTCGCTTCAACTTTGAATTCGCGCATCATGCGATCGCGGATGATTTCAAGGTGAAGCTCGCCCATGCCCGCGATGATCGTCTGCCCCGTTTCTTCGTGGGTGAAGACACGAAAGGTCGGGTCCTCCTCGGCGAGGCGCTGCAAGGCGATGCCCATTTTTTCCTGGTCGACCTTGGTCTTCGGCTCGATGGCCATGGAGATGACCGGCTCGGGGAAGGAAGGCGGCTCGAGAAGAATCGGATGGTCTTCGTCGCAAAGTGTGTCTCCCGTGGTGATATTCTTGATTCCGACGATGGCGGCGATATCGCCCGCATAGCACGTGTCGATATCCTCGCGCTTGTCAGCTTGGATCTGAATGAGGCGGCTGATGCGCTCGCGTTTGCGGGTACGGGGATTGTAGACGTTGTCGCCTTTGGAAAGTTTGCCCGAGTAAACACGGAAAAAGACAAGCTTGCCGACAAATGGATCGCTCCAGAGCTTGAAGGCGAGTGAAGAAAAGTTGGCGTAGTCGCTGGCTACCGCATCAATCGGCGTGGCATCGTCGGGGTCCTGGCCCTTGGCCGGAGGGATGTCGAGCGGGCCGGGTAGGTAATCAACCACGGCGTCGACGAGATATTGCACGCCCTTGTTCTTGAAGGCGGAGCCACCGGCCACAGGAACAAATTTGTTGGCGATGGTCTGGCGGCGGATGGCGGCTTTGAGATCCTGTTTGCTGATCGGCTTCTCCTCGAGAAACATCATGCCGATTTCCTCGTCGAGATCGGTCATTTGCGTGACGAGATCGTCATAAGCTCTTTCGGCCAATTCTTTGTGATCGGCAGGAATTTCGGTGACCTCATAGGTCGACCCCATCACGTCGTTGTCGGAGTAGAGGACGGCCTTCTGGTTGACCACGTCAATCTGACCGCGCAGGTTGTCTTCCTTGCCCAGCGGGATGAGAATTGGCCAGACATTGGCACCCAATTTGACCCGCATACTCTCGACCGCCGCGTCGAAATCCGCGCCGGTGCGGTCCATCTTGTTCACGAAAGCGATCCGCGGGACATTATATTTGGTTGCCTGGCGCCAGACAGTTTCGGACTGCGGTTGCACCCCCGCCACTCCGCAAAACACCGCAATGGCACCGTCGAGCACGCGAAGCGAGCGCTCCACCTCGGCGGTGAAATCCACGTGGCCCGGCGTGTCGATGATGTTGACCCGCATGTTGATGCCGTCGTAGAGCTTGAAAATATCCGGCTCCACCTTTTGCAACCATGCACAGGTGGTCGCGGCCGAAGTGATGGTGATACCCCGTTCGCGCTCCTGCTCCATCCAGTCGGTCACCGTGGTTCCCTCGTGCACCTCGCCGATTTTGTGGATCATGCCGGTGTAAAAAAGAATGCGCTCGGTCAGCGTGGTTTTACCGGCGTCGATGTGCGCGCAAATGCCGATGTTGCGCGTCCGCTCGAGCGGGAAGGCGCGGTCGGGCGAATTGGGGTTCGCGGCAGCAGCGGGGGCGGTGGCAGTGGCGGACATACGAGAACGGGTTACCAGCGGAAATGGGCGAAGGCGCGGTTGGCTTGGGCCATTTTGTGCATTTCGTCGCGCTTTTTGATGGCGTTGCCCTGGCCAGCGGCAGCGTCTTTGAGTTCGGCGGCAAGGGCGTCCTTCATCGGAACGGCTTTGCGCTTGGAGGCGAAGGTGACGAGCCAGCGCATGGCCAGTGCAAATTGGCGTTCGGCGGGAACCTCCATCGGCACTTGGTAGGTGGCTCCGCCAACCCGGCGGGATTTGACCTCCAGGCGCGGACGGACATTGTCCAACGCTTTGGTCAACACGTCGAGCGGGTCAACCGCATCGCTGCCCTCGTGACACTTTTCGATCGCGGTGTAGACAATGCCCTCAGCCGTCGACTTCTTGCCGCTGCGCATCACGGTGTTGATCAGGCGGGTGACCATCGTGCTGCCGTAGCGGCTGTCCCCGAGGGTCGTGCGTTTGGTTGCTCTGCGTCTGCGTGCCATGGTTGGAAAAGATCGGGGATGGTTTATTTCTTGGCGGCTTCTGCACCGGCTTTCGGGCGCTTCGCACCGTACTTCGAACGACTGCGGCGGCGGCCATCGACACCGAGCGTATCGAGCGACCCGCGCACAATGTGGTAGCGCACGCCCGGGAGATCCTTCACGCGGCCGCCACGCACGAGCACAATCGAGTGCTCCTGCAAGTTGTGGCCCTCGCCCGGGATGTAGGCGATGACTTCCTGGCCGTTGGTCAAGCGGACCTTGGCGACTTTGCGCAATGCCGAGTTGGGTTTCTTGGGCGTGCGGGTCATGACCTGCACGCAGACGCCGCGGCGTTGCGGGCAATTGACGAGAGCGGGTGACTTTGATTTCAAAGTCACTTTGCTGCGTCCTTTGCGGACAAGTTGGTTGATCGTAGGCATTGCTTGGTAGAAGTTTCGCGCCGCTTTCAGGCGACAAAAAAACCACGCGAACGTGGTTTCTTCGCGAACCCCCGACAGTGTGCGGGACGGCAAAGACTATAGAAACGAAAGCCGAGGGCAAGAGATTTTATGAAAATATTTCTCTGTCCGCTTCCGAGAACGTCCGATCAGGCCAAAATCCGGCCGAGAGCCGCGGTCACCTCGCGGATTTGTTCACTGGTCAATTCAGGATAAATGGGCAAAGCGAGCGTTTCGCGCGCCGCTTTTTCCGCCCGGGGAAAATCGCCGGCGGAATGCCCGAGCGAAGCGAAGCATTCCTGCAGATGAAGCGGCACCGGGTAGTAAACCGCGCAGCCGATGCCGGCGGCGGTGAGTTTTTCCCGCACCTTGTCGCGGTCCGGCACACGCACCACGTATTGGTGGTAAATATGGTGGTTCGGCACACCCGCCGTGGCGTAGGGCTCGGCGGGCAGGGTGACACGATCAAGCAGACCGAGCTTTTCAAATTCCACGCGGTAGAGCGCCGCATTGCGGCGGCGCGCGGCGTGCCATGCGTCGAGATGCGGTAACTTGGCCGAGAGCACGACGGCCTGGAGCGCATCAAGGCGGAAATTGCCGCCGACTTTCTCGTGATGGTATTGCGCGCCCATCCCGTGGTTGCGCATCAGCTTGATCTGCGCAGCGAGGTCCGCATCACGACAAGTGGCCATACCTGCATCACCGAAGGCGCCAAGGTTCTTCGACGGGAAAAAACTGAAGTAGCTTGCCTCGCCGATCGCTCCGGCCCGTATGGTCCGGCCGGCCCCCGACGGGTAATCCGCCCCGATGGCCTGCGCGGCGTCCTCGATAACGGGCAGATCGAATTCCCGGGCCAGGGCACCGATGCGATCCATGTCGCAAACGCAGCCGAACAAGTGCACGGGCATGATGGCGCGCACACGGTTGCCGGCCGCGGTCACGGGGCGTCCGTCCGGGCCGCTGTGGCATTTTTTGCGCAGGCAATCCTCGAGCTTGGCCGGATCCATGTTGTAGGTGGCGGCGTCGATATCGACAAAGACCGGTTCGGCGCCAACCCGGTGGATGCAGCCGGCAGTGGCAAAAAAGGTGTAAGGCGTGGTAATCACCGCGTCGCCGCGTCCGATGCCCATGGCCATGAGGAGGGCGAGCAAGGCATCCGTGCCGGAGGAGGCGCCGATGGCGTGGCCGCAGCCGGTGTAGTCACGCACCGCGGTTTCAAGTTCCTCCACGGGCGCGCCGAGAATAAACTGCTGGCTGTCGCACAGCGCGCTCATGCGGCGCTGTACGTCGTCCTTCACCTGCGCGTACTGCCGGCGCAAATCAAGCAGAGGAACCGCCACGAAAAAAGAAGGTTAACGGACAACGCCGATCTCAGCGCGACGGTTGGCGGCCCACGCGGCCTC
>CAMBSX010000017.1 GCA_945870655.1 Chthoniobacter flavus
TGCTGCCCCGAGGTGTCCGGACTTTCCTCTGCGCGGGTCAACCGCACAGCGGCCGCCGGCCACCCGCCAAAACAAAACTAGTCTCGTCCGGTCACTACCGCAACCACGCAACGCGAGAAAGAAAAGGCTGAAACCTGAGTTGGAGACTCCAATTCGCCCCAGGTCTCAGCTCTCAAACCTCAGCCCTCTCTTTCGCCTCCACCCAGCGCCCGTGTTCTTTGATCAAGTCAATTAGGCGCTCCACCGCTTCCGCCTCTGGAATATTGAACTTCACCGCTTGCTTGCCGACGTAGAGGTTGACCTTGCCCGGCGCTCCCCCCACGTAGCCGAAGTCGGCATCGGCCATTTCACCCGGGCCATTGACGATGCAACCCATGATGGCAATTTTCACCCCCTTGAGATGTTCGGTTGCCGCTTTGATCCGCGCCGTGGTTTCTTGCAGATTGAAAAGTGTCCGTCCGCAACTCGGGCACGCCACGTAGTCCGTTTTGAAAATGCGCGCACCCGCGGCTTGCAGAATATTGTAGGAGAGACGCAAAGTTTGTCCCGGCGCTTCTTCGGTGCGCAAAAGCACCGCGTCGCCGATGCCATCGCAGAGCAAAGATCCGACGCGCGCACTGGCCGCGAGAAGCGTACGGCCAAACGGCGTTTGCCCGTGGGGCTGCGGATCCAAGGAGTCTTTGAGCAAAATGGGATGCCGCGCCCCGATCCCGGCCGCGAGCAGGCGGAAGGCGGCAATAACCGGCAAGTCAATCCCGTCCTTGACCGTGACGAGGCACGCTTCCGGCCGAGCCTTCAGTTCAGCCACCGCTTGCCCATCGCGTGGATCAATTTGCACCACCGGCAAATCTTCATAAACCAGTTCCGGCTGGAAGTCCCCCAACCCCGCCAGTTTGTGCTCCACCGCATCGTAGTGTTGACGCGTCACCACGACACGAGGCACTTCCTCCCCGCCGAGCGGAACACCACGGATGGTCAATTTTTCGGTGGCCCGCCGCGCGTAGGAAAATGGATCAAACGAATACTCCGCCGCACAACACCATCCCTCGCCCTGCCCGGCCAAGAGTTGGACCAACTCGCGCGCCACCGGAATTTCGTGCACGCTGTTTTCGGTCAAACTGACCCGGATGGTATCCCCGATGCCGTCGGCCAGAAGCGATCCGATGCCCACGGCGCTTTTGATCCGGCCGTCCTCACCGTCGCCGGCCTCGGTCACACCCAGATGGATCGGATAATTCCAGTCCGGTCCCTCGACCGCCAAGCGCGCGACCAAAAGACGGTAGGCGGCAATCATGACCTTCGGGTTCGAAGCCTTCATGGAGAAAACCAGGTCGTGGTAATCCAGCTCCCGGGCAATGCGGGCGAATTCCAGCGCGCTTTCCACCATGCCGAGGGGTGTGTCGCCGTAGCGGTTCATGATGCGGTCGCTCAACGAGCCGTGGTTCGTCCCGATGCGCATGGCGACTCCGCGTGCGCGGCACAGCTCGACCAAGGGGGCGAACTTTTCCCGGATACGCCCGATCTCGGCCGCGTATTGCTCGTCGCTATATTCGCGCACCGAGAACTTTTTCGAGTCGGCGTAGTTGCCCGGATTGACCCGCACCTTGTCCACCCACTTGGCCGACTCGAGCGCCGCCTCGGGCTTGAAATGAATGTCGGCCACCAACGGAACACGGCAGCCGCACGCCTGCAATCCGTCGCGGATGGCTTCCAAGTTGCGGGCGTCCTTCACCGTCGGGGCCGTGATGCGCACGATTTCGCAGCCCACGTCAGCCAGATCCATCGACTCGCGGATGCAGGCCCGTGTATCCATCGTGTCACAAGTGATCATGGACTGCACGCGCACCGGGTTGTCTCCCCCGATGCCCACCGGGCCGACTTTGACCGCACGGCTGTGCCGTCGTTCCGGATAAGATGGAAGCGGCAGTTTGCTGCTCATCGCACGCATCAGTCGCCGGGAAGACCCAGGGCTACATGCCGGAAGCAGGGCTGTCCCCGGCACCCGTTTTCTCCGGAGCCGGGGCGAACTTCAACTCCGCTGGCGGTTCCTCTGTTTGTCCACGCCAAGGGAGGTCCTGCACGTCGAAAAACGTGATGTAGAGCATGTAACCGATGATGAGGAAGGCGAAGCCGCTCTGCACAACTTCGAGCACGCGCACATTGATCGGTTTGCGCCGGATCGCCTCGATGATGGCGAGAGTGATGTGGCCGCCGTCGAGCACGGGTATGGGCAGAAGATTGAGCAGGGCCAGATTGACATTGAGCACGACGCTGAACCACAAGGCCAGACGCCAGCCGTCCGGCGACTCGAAGAGCAGGTAGTAAATGCGCATGATCCCGACCGGGCCGCTGAGATGCTCGGCCTTGATGTCACTGCGCGGCGAAAAAACTGCCGATAGAGTGTCGAACATGGTGCGCACGCTGCCAACCACCAGTTGAATGGGGTCGGGATGTTCGAGCACGGTGACTCCGCGGTCGTCCCACAAAATCCCGACCCGCGGTTTGTCCTCGCCCTCCGGAATCAGCGGCGTGACGACCAACTGCAAGGTCTCGCTGCCACGTTGCACGGTGAGATCGATCGGTTTCCCCGCCGGGTGCGTGTTCAGGAAAATGGAAAGCGAGGCCAAGCTGAGCAAAGGTTCACCATCCACCGCGGTGATCAGGTCGCGCGGCTGGATCCCCGCCGCGGCCGCCGGACTGCCGGGGAAAACTTTCGCCACCATCGGAGTGGTCGCCGGAAGAATGCCGATTTGGCGCAGCGGACGCCGACCCCAACCCTCGCGCTCCGGGGTGACCGGCTCGACCTCGACCGTCTGGACGGTGCCGTCACGCTCGAATTTGACCGGAATAAGCGGCTCTTCGCTGCGGACCACGTTCCAGGTCACGCTCTGGCGCATGTTGCCCATTCCGGCAAATTTGCTGACCGCGTGACGGTTGACTTCGAGAATTTTGTCGCCCGGTTCCAGGCCGGCTTTGGCCGCTGGTCCATCGGGCAGCACGTAACCGATCACCGTTGTCGTCTCGGCTTGGCTGACCGGGCGGCCAACCGCCCAGACAATCACCGCACAAAGAAGCGCCAGAGTCATGCTGGCGACGGGACCGGACACGGCAACAATGATTTTATCCAGTGCTGTCACCGGGGGCAAAGCCGCGCGGTCATGACGGCTGCCGCCTTCCACCGCTTCCATCGGCGCGAGTTGGGGTAGCGCGACAAACCCGCCGGCCGGAATCGACCCAAGGCTGTATTCCACGCCACCGATCGTTTTTTTCCAAATCGGCTTGCCGAACCAGATCCCGAACTTCTCCACCACCAGTCCGCGCCAGCGGGCAGCCAGAAAGTGACCCAGCTCGTGGGCAATGATGATCAGGTTAAAAAGAAGCAGGACCTCCAAAAGGATTCCCGCCACGCGGAGATAGTCAGCCATGGGAAACCAAGACCATAGCACACCGCCCGCCATCTTCACCCCCCAAATACGGGCGCCTCGCCGGCAAAGTCCCGCAAATCGGACGGCAACCCGCACCGGACCTCGACGAAATCTTCACCGATCGGAAACCGGAGCGCCGCGGCGTGCAGGGCATGCCGCGGGAGGAGCAACTCCGCGGCAAGCTGCGGCGTCCACCCGGTTTCGATAAACTCAAGGTAGGCCGCACCCTCCCGGCCACCGTAAATTTTATCCCCGACCAGTGGAGAGCCCACATGGGCCAGATGCACCCGGATCTGATGCGTCCGCCCGGTCTTCGGCTCGGACCGCACCATGGCAAACTTTTTCCCGTCCCGCTCGAAGCGCCTCATCAAGGTCACATCGGTCCTGGCCCCCGCCCCGCGCGGATCGACACAACGCTTCAACCAGACGGGTGACTCGCCGACCTCACCCTGCCGGACAATTGGCGCGTCGATCCTTGTCTGGTCCCACTCCGGCCATCCCCGCACGATGGCGAAATACTCTTTGCCGATCAGGCCGCATTGCATGGCCAAACCCAGCGCGCGGGCCCGCTCCGGGGTAAGCGCCAGCAGAACAAGTCCGCTCGTCTCCCGGTCCAGCCGCGTGATGATGGATAACTGCCCCCGGTTGGCCAACTCATAGGCCAGCAGTTGCCGCAGACCATCCCACAAGGTTGGCGCACCATCCGGCCGCGTGGGATGGGTGAGCAAACCCGCCGGCTTGTCCACCACGACCCAGTCGCTCCCCTCCGCAAGAAGACGGAAGTTGTCTTGCGCGATCCGTGCCGAACGGAAAACCTCACCTTTTCCATGATCAGCCTTCGCCATGTCTTCCGTACTTATCCCTCGCCCGCAGGCGAAGTGCACGCCTTGCGCGATATTTCCCTGGAAATTGCCCCGCATTCTTTCTGCGCGGTGACCGGGCCGAGCGGCTGCGGCAAAAGCACCCTGCTCAACCTGCTCGGCGGGCTTGATCAACCCTCCTCCGGCGAGATCAATGTCGACGGAATCTCCCTGCACACCGCGGATGAAAACGCGCTGACCTCCTACCGCCGCGAACGCTTGGGCATCGTCTTCCAATTTTTCAACCTCCTCCCGGCTTTGACCGCCGTGGAGAACGTGGAACTCCCCCTCCTGCTGCGCGGCGACCGGGCCAAAGCGGCCCGGATCGGCGCCGGAGAAATGCTCGAGTTGGTCGGACTGGCCCCGCGGGCCGATGCCTTCCCCCACCAGATGAGCGGAGGCGAAATGCAACGCGCCGCCGTGGCCCGCGCTTTGGTCCACGGTCCTTCGCTCCTCCTGGCCGACGAACCGACGGGAAACCTCGACTCGGTCAATGCCGCGCGCGTCCTCGAGCTTTTCCAAAAGATTGCCTCCCGCCGCCTCGCCACCCTAATAATGGTCACCCACAGCCGCGAAGCCGCCGCCGCGGCCGAGCGGCAAATACCGATGATGGACGGCCGGCTGTCCTCCTGACGCCCGCTGCCCGCCCCGCCCATGCAAAAACAACACACTCTGGCCGGTCCCGCGTCCCTCGCGGGCGTCTCGCTGCACACCGGCGAGAAAGTCACCCTCACCATCCGGCCTGCGCCCGTCGACCACGGTTGCAAATTCCGGCGCACCGACCTCGCGGACCAGCCGACGATTGACGCCTTGGCTGCCAATGTGCGCACCGTCGAACGGGCCACGACCCTTGTCGAGGGCAACGTGAAGGTCCACACCGTGGAGCACATTCTCTCGGCCCTCACCGGTCTCGGGGTGGACAACGCGCTGATCGAGATGGACGCCGTCGAGCCTCCCATCGGCGACGGCAGCGGCGCTCCTTACGTCTCCCTGGTCAAGAAAGCCGGCATCGTCGAGCAGGACGCCCCGCGCCGATATTGCGAAATCCGCGAACCTGTCGCCATCCAGACCAAGAGCGGTTCCATCCTCGTCATTTTGCCCGACAGCAAATTCCGCGTCTCGTGCACCCAAGCCGGCCCCGGCGGCAACCACACGCAATACTTCAGTCTCGAGGTCACTCCGGAGAGCTACGGGAAAGAAATCGCCCCCGCCCGTACCTTCGTCCACTACGAGGATGTCGAGCCGCTCATGGAAAAGGGGCTGATCCGCGGGGGCAGCCTGGAAAATGCCATCGTCATCCGCGGCGAGTCGGTCCTGAGCAAGGAGCCACTCCGTTTCCCGGACGAATTTGTCCGCCACAAAATCCTCGATATCATCGGCGACCTGACCCTGGTCGGACGCCCTCTCCTCGGCCACGTCGTTGCCGTGCGGCCCGGACACGGCCCCAACACCGAGCTCGCCGTGGCCATTGCCAAAGAGCACGCCAAAATGATGGCCATGATCCCGCCGGCCAAGCTTCCGGTGGGCGAGCGCGTCCTCTCCACCACGGAGATCATGAAGATCCTTCCGCACCGCTATCCTTTTCTCATGGTCGATCGCATCGTGGCCTTCGAGGGCGATACGAAGTGCACGGGCGTGAAATCCGTCACCATCAACGAGCCATTCTTCCAAGGCCACTTCCCCAACCATCCGGTCATGCCCGGCGTCCTCCAAGTGGAGGCCATGGCCCAGGTGGCCAGCATCCTCATGATGCTCAACACGCAAAATTCGGGAAAAATCGGCTACTTCATGAGCGCCGACGAAGTGAAATTCCGCAAGCCCGTCTTTCCCGGAGACACCCTTTTCATCCATTGCGAATTGACCCGCTCGCGCAAGACCATGGCCCGCGCCGCCTGCTCCTGCACGGTCAACGGCGAAATTGTCAGCGAAGGCATTCTCCTTTTCGGCCTCGTCTCCGAATGATCCACCCGACCGCCATCGTCGATCCGGCAGCCGAAATCCATGCCGGCGCCCGCATCGGCCCCTACTGCATTGTCGGTCCCGGGGTCATCATCGGGGAGGACACCGAGCTCCAGCATCACGTTACCGTGATGGGCCCGAGCACCATCGGCCGGGGCAATTTCTTTTTTGCCTACTGCTCGATCGGACAAAAAACACAGGACCTCAAATACGACGGGGAACCGACCCACCTCGAAATCGGCGACGGCAACACCTTCCGCGAATTCGGCACGGTCAACCGCGGGACACTGCCCGGCACGAAAACCACCGTCGGCAGCAATGGCAACTTCCTCGCCTACTCGCACATCGCGCATGACTGCATCGTCGGCGACAGTGTCATTTTTTCGAACAACGGGACTTTGGCCGGGCACGTCACGGTCGGCGATCACGCCATCATCGGCGGCCTTGCCGCCATCCACCAGTTCTGCCGCGTCGGCCGTTACGCCATCGCCGGCGGGTGCTCCAAGCTCGTGCAGGATCTTCCCCCGTTCTTCATCGCCGACGGCAACCCGGCCGAAGTGCGCGGCATCAATCAGGTCGGGCTGGAGCGCGCCGGCTTCGCGCCCGAAACCATCCGCGCTCTCAAAGAGGCCTACCGCGTTCTCTACCGCGGCAACCTTAACGTGAAACAGGCGGTGGAAACCATGCGCCGCGAACTCCCCGACCTCGGCGAAGTGGCCGAAGTCTGCCAGTTTATCGAAACCAGCGAGCGTGGCATCATCCGCTGACCGCCCCGGGCGGCCCTCCTCACCGCTTCCGGCGCAACTTTTCCAGAGTCCCGCGCATCTCATTTTCCGCCCGCTCGGTCTCCTCGAACAAAGTTTCCACGCCGATCGTCGATGCCCCGGCCGCTACCGCCGCCGTGCGGACCAAGTTGTCGTTGGTCGCGACGGTCAAGCGGCGCGTCCCGGCATACTTCACCACGAGCCGCTCGATGATCGCGTCCGCCGACTGGCCAGACTGCGGATAAATCACTTGCACCCCGGCTGCTCCGGACAAATCGCTTGAGGCCTTGGCCCCAGATCCACCGTCGAAGACCACCACCACTTTTGTCCCCGTGGCATCTTGGTGCCGCTCGAGCAACCGGATCAACTCCTCCCGCGCCGTGGCCGGGCTCCGGCGGTGGCAGGCGGCAAGGTCCGGACGGGCGAAAATGACGTTATGGGCGTCCACCAGAAGGAATTGCTTGGCCATGACCGGATTTCCGGCACCAGGTTTGTTTGACATCAGGCGCGCGGCTATCCATCATGGTGAATCGGCTGGTTTCCCGGCACGAACTTTTTTGTATTATGAAAAGAACTTACCAACCCTCCAAGCGGACGCGCAAACGCCAGCACGGCTTCCGCGCGCGGATGAGCACCAAAGGCGGTCGCGCCACCCTGGCCCGTCGTCGCCAGCGGGGACGCAAGCGTCTCTTGCCCAAGGGCGCGGAAGTTCATTACGCCCGGCACACCGGCGCTTGACCGGTTGCTTCTTCAACCCGGGCGGCTTGATGGCTGCGCTCAAACTGCCCAAGGCGGCACGCCTCACCCGCCGCGCCGAATTCGCCTTGGTGCGTGAGCAAGGAACGGCGCAACACGGCAAATTCATGGTTCTTGGCACCTGGCAAAGTCCTTCCTCCGAAGCAGCACGCTTCGGGGTGGTCGCCGCACGCCGCACCGGACCGGCCCACGAGCGCAACCGCGCCCGGCGCCGCCTGCGCGAAATTTTCCGCGCCCACCGCCCTTGCCTTCCCGCCGGAGTCTGGATGGTCGTTGTTCTGCGCGGCTCCGCGGTCCGCGCCACTTTTGCCGCCCTGGCCGGGGAATGGCGTGCACTCGCCTCGCGGGCCGGATATCTCAAGGCATGAAGATTGCCGTCCATTGCTGCATCCGCCTTTACCAGTGGACCCTGTCGCCTTTCCTCGTCTGGTTGGGCGGCCCTGGCTCGGGCTGCCGCTACCTGCCGACCTGCTCGCAATATTTTCTTGAAGCTGTCGAGACCCATGGGGCAGCGCACGGCGGATGGCTCGGGCTAAAACGGATCTGCCGCTGTCACCCATGGGGCGGCTCCGGATGTGACCCTGTGCCGCCCGCCGGTCAGCGGGTTTCAAAGATGGACGCTGGGGCGATGGAGGCGCGGCGCTGATGGACCGCAAGGCTTGGATCGTCGTTGCCGCCTGCGTGGCCGCTCTCGGCCTCTGGCAGTGGGCTTACGTCTCCTACTACGCCCCCACCCCGGAGCAGCTTGCCGAGCAACGCCGCGCGTCCGAGGCGGCTCAGCCGGCCACCTCCCCGACACCGCTGCCCGGCGCGGGAACGGCATCCGCCCTTCCCCCCGCCGCCCCCTCGCCAGTCACGGTGCCATCCGCCCCGGTGGAGGCATCGGTGCCGCGCGAGACCCGGACGATCGCCAGTGGGCTGGCCACTTTCCAATTTGCCAGCAACGAGGCAGGCATTGTCTCGGTCGAACTGCTCGACCACCTTGGCGAGAAAGGCGCCAACGTTGCCCTCAACATTCCGCAGGCCCTGCCGGTCGGCACCTTGGCCGAAGAACCCGGGATGGCCCTCGGCGGTTTTTCCCCCGTTCCGGGCGGCGCGCCGAACGAAGCCGTCTTCGCCCGCACCCTGCCCGATGGTCTCGCGATACGCAAAACTTTCACCGTCTCGGAAGATGACCAAGGCAAGGGCAATTACGTGGTCAACCTGAACCTGGACTTTGCCAACGCGGGCGCAACCCCCGTGCAGCGCAACAGTTTTTACATCAGCACCGGTGGCGCCGCCCCGGTGCATTCGACCGACATGACCATCTACACCGGCTTCGACTGGTACCGGGATGGCAAGGCGACCTTCACCGATGTCAATTGGTTCAACGAAAGCTCGATTCCCCTCACCGGCATCGAGTTGCGCCCCGCGCAAAATGTCTACGCACAGAAGTCGGACAACATCAGCTGGGCAGGGACAAAGAACCAATATTTCGCCAACCTTGTTGCGGTGGTTTCCGGCGATCCCGGCAACGCGGTATGGGCCCGCCGGCTCGACCTTCTGCATGGAGGCGACGCGGAGAAAAAGGTTTTCGGGATCGAAGGTGCACTCGGCCTGCCCGGCTTCCGCCTCGAGCCGGGCCAAACCAAGTCCTGGACATTCCGTATTTACACCGGTCCGAAAGACCTCGGCCGTCTCTCCTCTCTGGGCCAAGGGGAACAAGAGGTGATGAATTTCGGGATCTTCAAGTGGGTCAGCGAAATCCTTCTCTACTCGATGAATGCCCTCTATGGGGTGCTCGGGAGTTTCGCCGCGGCCATCATCGCCCTGACCATCATTATCAAAGCCCTTCTCTGGCCGCTGCAAAACAAAGCAACCGACTCGATGCGCAAAATGGCCGCGCTCTCGCCGAAAATGACCGAGCTGCGCGAGAAATACAAAGACGACCCGACGAAAATGAACCAGGAGCTGATGAAGCTCTACAAGGATTACGGCGTCAATCCCTTCAGCGGCTGCATCCCCATCCTCATCCAGATTCCCATCTTCTTCGGCTTCTACTCGATGCTCGGGACCGCCATTGAATTGCGCAATTCCTCTTTTTTCTGGGTCAGCGACCTTTCCCAACCGGACACCGTCGGACACCTCTTCGGTTTTCCGATCAACATCCTGCCCATTCTCATGGCCCTGACCATGCTCTGGCAGATGCACGTGACCCCGAAATCCGGAGATGCCCTGCAGCAGCGCATGTTCATGTTCATGCCGCTCATTTTCATCCTCTTCGCTTACAATTTTGCCTCCGCCCTCTCCCTTTACTGGACCACCCAGAACCTCATTTCCATCCTCCAGCTCTACGTGACCCGGAACAAACCGCTGCCCGTCCTCGAAAAGAAAGCAGCCGGACAAAAGAAAGCGCTTGAGGCAGGCAAAGGGAAAAAACGAAGATCAGGGCCATGACGCCGAAGGAAATCCTCGACACCCTGCTCGGCTACCTCGGTTTTGCCGTGCAAATCGAGGAGCAGCCCAACGAGCACGGGCTCGTTCTCCAGATCTACACGAGCGATGCCGATCTTCTGACCGGCCCGAATGACGTTACCCTCGAGGACATCCAGTATCTCCTTAACCGCCTGATCCAAGCCGGCGACCCGCAGGCCCCGCGCGTCACGGTCGACATCGAGCACCGCCGCGCCATGCGCAACGACCGTCTGGTCGAAAAAATGCGCGCCATAGCCGATCTGGTCAAAGAACGGGGCAAACCCCTGCAAACCGAACCGCTCAACGCTTACGACCGCTGGCTGGTGCACCAAGCTTTCAAAGATGATCCGGCCATCCAGAGCTGGAGCCCCGAGGATCACGCCCGCATGAAGCGCATCACCTTCCGCCTGCGCCCATCCGACCGCGCCTGAAAGACCACCTCTCCCCGGGCCCCACGCCCTTCCGACCATGAGAAACGTCACCCTCGCCGCCACGCAAATGGCCTGCGGAAAAGACCGCGCCGAAAGCCTGCAGCGCGCGGAGCAACTCATCCGCCAGGCGGCCAGCCAAGGCGCCAACATCATCCTCATCCCTGAACTCTTCGAAACGCCTTACTTTTGCCAGGACCAGCTCCCGCAGTTTTTCGAACTCGCCCGCCCGGTGGACGACAATCAAGGAATCGCCAAATTCCAATCCCTCGCCCGGGAACTTGATGTCGTTCTCCCTTTCAGTTTTTTCGAGCGGGACAATCAGGCTTATTTCAACTCGGTCGCCATGATCGACGCCGGTGGTGCAATGCTCGGCATTTACCGCAAGACGCACATTCCCGACGGCGTCGGGTACCAGGAAAAGTATTATTTCAACCCCGGAGACACCGGCTTCCGGGTCTGGCCAACTAAGTTCGGCCAAGTTGGCCTCGGCATCTGTTGGGACCAATGGTTCCCCGAGACCGCCCGGTGCCTCGTCCTCGGCGGGGCCGAAATTTTGCTCTACCCGACCGCCATCGGCAACGAACCGCAGTTTCCAGACTGGGATTCCCGCGACCACTGGCAGCGGGCCATGCAGGGGCACGCCGCCTCCAACATGGTCCCCCTCGTGGCCTCGAACCGAATCGGTACGGAAAAAGGACAGAACAGCGAAATGACTTTCTACGGTTCCTCTTTCATCGCTGACGAAACCGGAGCCAAAGTCGCCGAAGCTCATCGCACCGGCGAATCCGTCCTTGTCCACACCTTTGACCTCGATGCCATCCGCAACCAACGCGCCCAGTGGGGCTTCTTCCGCGACCGGCGTCCCGAGCACTACGGCGCTCTGACCAAACTCTCGGCCAAGCTCTGACCGCGCACCAAGCGGGGGGCCGGACCTGAAAAGTGGAGCCTCTCCGGCGCGCCAAACCGCTCGCTTAAACCCTGGCCACCCGCGCGTCGCGGATCGTCCACTCCGCCGCTTCCTCCGCTTCTTCCAACCACTGCCAATTTGTGGTGGTCAGAATCCGCTGCGCATCGCCCGGCAAAACCCGCAGCAAACGCCGGCGCCGCTCGGTGTCGAGTTCGCCGAAGATGTCGTCGAGCAAATAAACCGGCGGCGAGCCGCGGCGCGAGCGAATGAGCTCCGCCTGGGCCAACCGCAGAGCGAGGGCGAGCGTCCGCTGCTGGCCCTCGCTGGCAAAAGTCGCCGCCGCGGCCCCTTCCAGTTCGAGAAGGATATCGTCGCGGTGCGGCCCGACCAAGGTTTGCCTGAGACGACGCTCTTCGCCTGCGCTGGCGGCCAGCGCCGCGGCCAGATCATCTCCGCCGGAGCGCTCGTAGCGCAGGCCGGAGACCTCCGCACGCGGGCTGATCGCCGTGACATGACGGGCAACCATCGGCCCCAGCTCAGCACAAAGTCCGCGGCGCACACCGCCCAAGTAATCCCCGGCGGCAAGCAGGGGGCCGTCGTAAGCGGTAATTTCCCGGCCACGGTGCGCGCCTTCTTTGAGCAAGAAATTCCGCGAACGCAACGCCCGTTCGTAGGCCCGTAAATTTTTCAGGTACCCCGCATCGCACTGGATGGCCAAAAAATCGACAAACCGCCGCCGCTTCGACGATGACCCGCGCACCAGCTCGATGTCTTCATTGGCAAAAAACGCGACCAACCCGACCCGCAAGTAGTCCTCCGACTTCCGTTGCGCCACTCCGTCGAGTTTCAACTGCCTTCCTTCCCCCGCCGAATAGTGGCAGGCCAACTCCCGGTCCCCGCACCGGCCGCGCAAAGAAAATCCGCCGGCCCCGCGCCGCACCGCCTCGGTCAACATGCCCGCCCGCGGCGACTGCAAACGCAAGGCCACGCAAATCCCCTCGAGCAAGGACGACTTGCCGCTCGCATTCGGGGCACTCAGCAAGTTCAACCCCGGGGCCGGATGGAACTCGGCCCGCGCGAAGCAGCGGAAGTCGTGGAGGACGAGCGAATCGAGCATGGAAAAGCGTGCGGTCTTCAGGGGTCGGTAATTCAGCGGGGACAGAAAATCCGCCCGTGCCATTTGGAGCACAATTACACCATGGCTGGCGGTTCTTCTCGCTGAAAACCGGGGACTGAACCACTGAAAACTCGTCCGGACCTCGCTTCGGTGGTTGAATGGCCCGCACTATGCAATCCCTGCCCGGTTTCCGCGATTTCTTTCCGGCCGAATGCGCCCGCCGCAACTACCTCACCGGCACTTGGCGCCGCGTGGCCCGCACCTTCGGTTTCCGGGAATACGACGGGCCCACCCTCGAACCACTCGACCTCTACCGCAAAAAAAACAGCGGGGGCGAAATACTCGGGCAGCTTTTCTCCTTCCGCGACAAAGGCGATCGCGAAGTCGCCCTGCGACCGGAGATGACCCCCACGGTGGCCCGCATGCTCATCGCCAAAGCGCGCGAATACCGCAAGCCGATCAAATGGTTCAGCATTGCGCCCTTCTTTCGCTACGAAAAACAACAAAGTGGGCGCCTCCGCGAATTCCTGCAGCTCAACTGCGATCTGGTCGGCGACAACTCGCCCGCCGCCGATGCCGAGCTTCTCGCCCTCCTCATCGAATCCCTCCGCGCCTTCGGCCTCGGCCCCGCTGATATTATTGTCCGGGTCAGCGACCGCGGCACGTGGACGGACTTTCTCGCCGCCAAAGGAGTGAGTGACGAAGCCCAGCGCCGCGACGTGCTCTCCGTCATCGACAAGCTGGAGCGCGAACCCCGCGACGTGCTGGAGAAAAGGCTTGCCGCCTTCAATCTCAACCTCTCCGAGATCGAAGCCTTTATTTCCTCGGCCCGTCCCGAATTCTTCACCGAACTCCAATCTAACCTTGCCGCCCGCGGGCTTGGCGACTTTTGCCAACTTGATCTCCGCATCGTGCGCGGGCTTGCCTATTACACCGGGCTGGTTTTCGAGGTCTTTGCGCGCCGCGAGGAACGTCGCGCCATCGCGGGTGGTGGACGCTTTGACCGCCTGCTTTCCGACCTCAGCGACGGCAAAGTCGACCTGCCCGCCGTCGGGTTCGGCATCGGCGATGTTGTTCTCGGCGACTTGCTCGCCGACCTGCCCGGACCCCGGGCCAAAATGGACTCCGCCATGGCCGCCGGGCAAGCCTCCGACATTTTTGTCGTTGTCGCTGACGAATTCCGGCGCCCCGAAGCCCTCGGGGTAGTCCAGCTCCTCCGGGCCCTCGGCCGGCGCGTCGAGTATCCTCTCAACCCCGACAAAGTCCCACGCCAATTCAAAGATGCGGAGGCCTCCGGAGCCACCGTGGCCCTCGTTGTCGGCGAGGAGTGGCCGAAGCTGAAAATCAAGGACCTTCAAGCGCGGACCGAAACGGAGCTGGCCCAAGAGGCGCTTGCCGATTGGGCGGCGAATCTGCAGACTCCCGCGCCATGAATTTCCGTAGCGGTCATTGCGGCGCCTTGCGCGTCAAGGATGTCGGTCAGCGTGCCACCCTCGCCGGCTGGGTCGGCTCCCGCCGCGACCACGGCGGGGTCATCTTTGTCGACCTGCGCGACCGCGAAGGTATCACCCAGGTCGTTTTCCGACCGGAAGAACATGCCGCCACGGCCGGGGCCGCGCATAACTTGCGCGACGAGGACGTCATCAAAATCTCCGGCACGGTGGCCAAGCGTCTCGAGGGCACGGAGAATGCCAAGCTCTCGACCGGTGAGATCGAAATCGTGGCCGACGATTTGCAAATCCTCAATAAGGCCGATGTCCTGCCCTTCCCCCTCGACGAGCAGATCGCCAACGAGGACCTGCGCCTGACCCACCGCTACCTCGACCTTCGCCGCCCCGGTATGGCGGCGAACCTCCAGCTCCGCCACCGCGTGATCAAAACGGTGCGCGACATCCTCGACGGGGACGGTTTCTGGGAAATCGAAACGCCCATCCTGAGCAAAAGCACCCCGGAAGGCGCCCGCGACTTTCTCGTGCCAAGCCGGCTGAATCCCGGCAACTTCTACGCCCTCCCGCAGGCCCCGCAACAGTACAAGCAACTTCTCATGGCCGCCGGGGTGGAAAAATACTTCCAGATCGCGCGCTGTTTCCGCGACGAGGACCTACGGGCCGACCGCCAGCCGGAATTCACCCAGGCCGACATCGAAATGAGTTTCGTCACGGCCGAGGACCTTTTCGCCCTCATCGAAAAGATGTTTGTCGCCGTCTTCCGTGCAGCCCACGGCGTCGAGATCACCACCCCCTTTCCGCGCCTGACCCACCGCGAGGCGATGGACCGCTTTGGCAGTGACAAGCCCGACACCCGATGGACGCAGGAAATCGTCGACGTCGGCGACATTTTCGCCGGCACGGAATTCAAGGTCTTCCGCGGCGCGCTCGACAGCGGCGGCGTGGTCCGCGCCCTCAACGCCAAAGGGCTCGCCAAAATCACCACCGGCCAGATCGAGGAACTGACCGAAATGGCCAAACAGTTCGGGGCCAAAGGGCTCGCCTTCATCAAGTGCGAAAATGGCGAATGGAAGTCGCCCATCGTCAAATTTTTCACCGAGGCGGAGAAAGCTTCTCTCCGGGAGCGCCTCAGGATAGAGGATGGCGACCTCGTCCTTTTCGGCGCGGACCAATGGGAGATCGTCTGCGAGGTCCTCGGACGCGTCCGCCTCCGTGCGGTCGAGCTCATCGGACTGACCCACGACCCCAAGCGGCTCGATTTCCTCTGGGTCGTCGACTTCCCCCTTCTCGCTTGGAGCGACGAGGAGCAAAAATGGAATGCCGTCCACCATCCTTTCACCCGGC
This sequence comes from Chthoniobacter flavus, assembly GCA_945870655.1. Lineage (GTDB taxonomy): Bacteria > Verrucomicrobiota > Verrucomicrobiia > Chthoniobacterales > JACTMZ01 > JACTMZ01. The sequence continues at coordinate 15,466 of CAMBSX010000017.1, forward strand.
CGAAGGCGGAAGACCTTCCCCTGCTTGAGGCCAAAAAATACGCCGAGGTCCGGGCCGAGGCTTATGACATTGTTCTCAACGGGGTGGAAATCGGCGGCGGCAGCATCCGGATCCACGAGGCCGACCTACAGTCGGTCATGTTCAACGTCCTCGGCGTGAACGAGGAGCAACAGGCCTCCATGTTCGGTCACCTTCTCAAGGCCTTCAAATTCGGCACCCCGCCACACGGCGGTATCGCCCTCGGGCTCGACCGCCTGATCATGCTTCTGGCCGGCGCCGAATCCATCCGCGACGTCATCGCTTTCCCCAAAAACAACCGCGGCATCGAACTCATGACCGGTTCACCTTCGCCCGCCGACTTCAGACAGCTCCGCGAATTGTCCATCAGCTCGACCAAGAAAGCCTGACGGCGGCCATGAACGAGTCCGGACTCGAAGCGGCCCTGCAGAAAATGGAATCGGCCGGCTTGTCCCAGGCCGCGCAAACCAGTTTCACCCGCGCGTGGCGCCAAGCGGCCTCGGGGGATGCCGGGCTCCTCTCCGAAGACATCCTTGACCCCGCCGAGGCCGTTCCCGCCTTGGCCGACATCCCCGCCGCATTGCCCGGCCCGGCCCTGCTCGACAAGCTTTGCGTGCTCAAGTTGAACGGCGGACTCGGTACGGGCATGGGATTGGCCCAAGCGAAGTCACTTATTCCGGTCAAAGACGGACTCAACTTCCTCGACTTCATGGCCCGCCAAGTCCTCTGGTTGCGTCGCGCCCACGACACAACGGGTCCGCGCTTCCTGCTCATGGACAGCTTCAGCACGTCCGCCGACACGCTCGGCTACCTTGCCCGCTACCCTGACCTTTCCCCCGACGGTCCGCTCGACTTCCTACAAAACAAGATCCCGAAACTCCACGCCGACACCCTCGAACCCGCAAGCTGGCCGGAAAACCCCGAGCTCGAATGGTGTCCACCCGGCCACGGGGATCTTTATCCGTCGCTGCTCGGATCAGGCTGGCTTTCGCGCCTCGCCGACGCGGGGATCGAATACCTCTTTGTCTCCAACAGCGACAACCTCGGCGCCACAGTCGATCCCGCACTCCTAAGCTACTTCGCCGCCAGCGGGCTGTCCTTTCTCATGGAGGTGGCGGAACGCACTCCGTCGGATCGTAAGGGAGGGCACCTCGCCCGCCGCCGCAGCGACGGTCGCCTGGTCCTGCGCGAAGTGGCCCAGTGCCCCGCCGGCGACCTCGAAGCCTTCCAAGACATCGAGCGTCACCGCTACTTCAACACCAACAGCCTCTGGTTGCGCGTTTCCGACCTCGCTGCCGCGCTCGCCGAAAACGGAGGCGCGCTCTCTTTGCCCCTCATCAAGAACACCAAAACCGTCGACCCGCGCAATGCATCCTCGCCCCCCGTGCTCCAACTTGAAAGCGCCATGGGCGCCGCCATCGAATGCTTCACTTCCTCCGGTGCCATCCTGGTGCCGCGCACCCGGTTCGCGCCGGTCAAAACGACCAGCGACTTGCTCGCCTTGCGTTCCGATGCCTACGAGGTCACACATGACCAACGGCTCCAGTTGACTGCGGAGCGCCATGGCCTCCCGCCGGAAATCTCGCTCGATGACCGCCATTACAAATCGCTCGCCGGGCTGGAAGCCGCCTTCGCCTGCGCCGCCCCTTCTCTCCGCCACTGCACCAAATTCACGGTCGAAGGCCCCTGGCACTTCGAGGATGGCGTAGTTTGCACAGGTGCCGTGAAATTAACCAATCGCAGCTCTCAGCCCGCGACTGCCCGCACCGGCCACTACCAGGACGCTTCTACCGCGCAATAACCCCCCTCAGGCCCCGTTAGCCGGCAGTTCGAGCGCTCCGTCCGCCCAGATTCCAAACTCAGGTCTCCTTCCTTCCCTTCACCCTGTCCCGATTCAACCACACTTTGCAGGCACTCTTCATCCGCGTGAGGATATAATAAACCGTCTGGCTCCGCTGCCGCACTAGCTGCGCACCGACGATCTTCGGCACAAAATCCGCCGGGACTTCCATTACCCCCTCGATCGACGCGCCGTCGAACCCCTTGCACAAGATCGCCGTCATGGCCCGGGTCAAGGTCTGCACCTGCGGACCGAGCGTGATCCGGAATCGCACCTTGCGGTCGGCATCCACCTCGAGAAAGACCCCCACGGTGTCCGTGCACTCCTCGTCTTTGCGCACGTCCTCGAGATCGAAGGTCTCGCCTTCCCTCGGCCCCTGCGCCGCGGCTTGATCGGCATAAGCGATCAAGGTCTCGCGCTTTTCCTCCTCGGGGAGCGCTTCGAAGAGATCGATGATCTTCTGCAACTTGTCCGGATAGCTCACCGGCCCATTAAGATTTCTCCGGCGGCCAAAGGCGAGCCCAAGATGGTCGCAGCTTGGCCGGTCCACGGGCGCCATGTAATAAAACTGCGGTGAAATCCCTTCTCTGCCTCGCCCTCCTGCTCCCTTCCGTGGTCTTGGCCGGCGGACTCACTTGGGAAAAAACCGAGGTCGCGATCGAATCCCTCGAAGGAGGCGGCAAGGTTCCGGGGGAACTCCGCTTCACCAACACCTCCGGCCACAACATCCGCCTCCGCGCCGTTCCCGCCTCCTGCGGATGCATCGCGGCCAAACCCGAGAAGCGTGACTACGCCCCGGGCGAGAGCGGCGTCATCCCCTTTACCTACACCCCGAAACGAAAATGGGGCACACACGCCTACCGAGTCTTCGTGGTTACCGACGAACCGGGCCGCCCCTACGAGTTGCGTCTCGTCGTGACCGAAACCCGCCGCTGATTCGCATCCATGGCAGGCTGGTCACAGTCGTCCGCCTGACCGCCCCCCGGTCCCCTCAGGGCCTCAGGGTGAAAATATCCCACGCGGAACCCGCGTTCTCTTGCCAAGGCACGATCCATTTGTAGATCTTCTGTTCGCCGAACTGATCGAATCGCCCGCGCACTAAATCGACCGGCTTGGCCGCCCCCATGTCGAATTCGTACGAAATGATCCGCGCTCCCGGCTTGAGCCGCCGCAACTGCGGCATCAACCGCTCATTCAAACGCGGGGTCAAATAAAGAAAGACCACGTCCGCCGAGTCCAAATCGAGGTCAAAAATATCCGCCTGCCGGATCTCGACGAGGGCCTCCACCCCGGCCGCGCGGGCGCGCTCCCGCGACTCGGCCACCCGCTCTGCGCTGATGTCAACCCCGACAGCCTTGACTCCGTGAAGCTTGGCTGCCGCCACCACGATCCGCCCGTCGCCGCAGCCCAAATCATAGACCACATTGCCGGGCTTGATCTCCGCCATCTCGATCATCCGCTCGACCGCAGCCATCGGCGTGGGGACAAATCCTATGTCGGGCCTGCGCTCCCCCCCGGCCAAGCCAGCCGAGACGATGACTGCGAAAAGAAAAAGACCTGCCGCCCGTCGAAACATGAGTGACACTCTGCCAGCCGGCCGTACCCGCACAAGCCCTTGCTGCCGGCCTGCGCCCGCAGCCCCCCAAGGCCGTGGTCAAAGGGGGGCGGGCAGCGCCATCTGCCCGGGCGCAATCTGGACCAAGATCGGACAAGAACAACATTCCTCCAAAACCGCACGGTTGGTCCGCGTTGCCTCGTCGCCTTGACCTTCCACCTCGTTCAAAATGATACCGGCCAGCGGGAGTCCACGCCTCCGGATGCTTTCCAGGGTGAGCAGGGTGTGGTTGAGCGCGCCCAGTTTGTTCCGCACGACCACCAGGACCGGCCAGCCCAAATCCGCTGCAAAGTCTGCCACCGTGAAGTCCTTGGCCACGGGCACCAGCCATCCACCCGCCCCCTCACAAAAGACCTGCGCATGCCGCGCGGCCAAATCCCGCACCGCAATCAGTGCGCGGGGCACGTCCGCCGCCGGCTCGCCGAGCATGGCACAAGCCCGCGGCGAGGCCGGTGTTTTCCACCACAAAGGATTGATCGCGTCGAGTGCCTCCGTTTGATCCGCAGCCTGCGCGAGGATTTCCACATCCGTGCGCGGACCGCAACAAAACGGCTTGGCCGCCACCGCGTCACCACCCGCCGCGCGTGCCGCCCTGACCAGCAACGCCGTGGCATAGGTCTTCCCGCAATCCGTATCCGTTCCCGTGACGAAGTAGTTCACTTTGCTCCTCCCCGGCCAGGAGAGTCTGGCCGGTTGCCGTGCTTCACCTTTGGCCGCTTCATCGCAGTCCTCCCGCCCCACCGTGCAGTTGGTGCACCGCGGCACTGAGCACGTGCAAGGCCGCCGTTTCGCTGCGAAGGACATGCTTGCCCAGATCGATCGAGATGAACCCGCATACTCCTGCCGCATTCATTTCGCTCTCCGACCAATCACCCTCCGGCCCGATGGCAAAAGTCACCGCGTCCGCCTCGCCCGCCAAAAAATCCCCGAGGCCAGCACCCCCGACCCCGACCGCGGGGATCCCCTTGCAACCCGCCGGGGCCGCCCGGAAGGCCGCCTCCGGCCCGCTCACCGTCAAAATCTCCGGGAGCACCAGGTGTCCGCACTGCTTGGCCGCCTCGACCGCCCCCTGCCGCCATTTCTCCCGGCGCTTGGTCGCATCGGCCCCAGTGATCTTGACCACACTGCGCTCCGCGGCGACCGGGCGGATCGACGATGCCCCCAATTCCGTCGCCTTCTGCACCAACCAATCGAACCGCTCGTTTCGGATTAGAGCAACGATCAAATGAATTTCCGGAACCGGCCGCACCTCGCGCCATTCGCGCAGCCGGCGGAAGGCAACGCGTTTTTTGGCCACCTCGGTCAATTCTACGCTGGCCGCGCGGCCTGTGCCGTCGAAAACCACCGCGGCGTCGCCGCTCGCCATGCGCAAAACCTGCGAAGCATGACGCGCCTCGGCTTCGGGCAAATAGGCCGAGTTCCAATCCGCAGCCGGGAGAAAAAAACGTGCCATAACCGCTATCCCACCGCCTTGAACCGCCTCAGCGTCTCGTCCCTCTCCGTGCCGTGATCCACCATCGGCAAGGGATACCCCGCCGCAATCGGTTTTCCGTCCGCGGGGGCCTCGAGGAACTTCGCCGCCGCCACCCCGACCAACTCCGGCACCCACTGCTTGATATATTTCCCTTCCGGATCAAAACGCTTGGTCTGACTCCACGGATTCTGGATGCGGAAATAGGGTGCCGCATCGGCCCCCGTCCCCGCGCTCCATTGCCACCCGCCATTGTTGCTCGCGATTTCTCCGTCGATCAGCGTCTGCATGAAATACCGCTCGCCCAACCGCCAGTCCAAGTGCAGGTCCTTGGTCAGAAACATCGCCGTGATCATCCGCGCACGGTTGTGCATGTAGCCCGTCGCGTTCAATTGCCGCATGGCCGCATCGACCATCGGAAAACCGGTCCGCCCCTCGCACCAAGCCCGGTATTTCTTCTCGTCCTGGTCCCATTCCATCCCGCGGTATTTCGCATTGAACTCGTGCTCCAGCACCTCCGGATAGTGCCAGAGGATCTGGAAATAAAATTCCCGCCAAATCAGCTCGCTGATGAATTTCCACGCGTTGTTGCGTCCGTCCGCATCGCCGCCCTCCGCCGCCGCCCTGGCCTTATGGTAGACCTCGCGAATGGAGAGCAGTCCATGGCGCAAATCCTGCGACAAGCGCGACGTCCCATCCACCCCCATCAAATCGCGCGTCGCGCCATAGTCGAACACCGGGCCCTGCAAAAATTTCCTCAACCGCTCGCGCGCCGCTTTCTCGCCCGGTTCCAACCCGCCGGAAAATTCCGCCAACCCCCAATGCGCCGGCGTCGGCAGATCCCCGCTCGCCACTCCTTCGGCCGTGCGCAATTTTTTCAGCGCCGGCCCCGCGGACGGCTTGTCCAACTTCGCCCAAGCCCGCGAATACGGGGTGAAGACACGGAAATTTCCACCCCCGCCCGTCTTCACCTCATCCCGCTCGTGCATCGCCGCATCTTGAAAAGTCCGCAACTCCCGACCGTCCTCCGCCAAGGTCGTTGCCACCCGCTGCTCCATCCCGCGGCCGAATAAATCCGGATCCCGGTTGGCGAAGACTGCCTCCGCCTTGGTCTCACGCGCCAATTTGACCAACGCCGCCTCCGCCTCCCCCTCGCGCACAATGAGCCGGCTGCCGATGGCCCGGAGGTTCCCGTCTAACGACGCCAACGACCCGCATAAAAACGTCTGCCGCGCCGACCCCGTCCAGCAGTGCTCCTTCTTCCAGTCGCTCACCACATAAACCGGCACCACCTCCTCCGCCTCCCGCGCCGCCGCCGCCAACGCCGTATTGTCCGTGATCCGAAAATCCCGCCG